>NZ_JBFTMK010000382.1:0-6336 GCF_056396965.1 Pseudomonas sp. 05N434 | reverse complement strand
CAGCAGCACATGGTCTGCGGTCAACTGGTTGATGTCGCGCAGGGCACGTTGCAGCGCGGCCTGATCCTGGAGGATGCCCAGCTCCGGTTTGCCGGTGAAGTTGCCGATACAGTGCACGAAGAACTGAATGTTCTTCTGGAACGCCGCACAGGCCGGAAATGGCGTCTGGTTACCACCTTGCAGGCCATAGAGCACCAGGCTGCCGCGAGGCGCGAGCACATCGCCGAGCAGCGACATCTGCGGGCCGCCCAGGCCATCGAACACCACATCGACGCCACGGTTGTCGGTAATTTTGTTGATCCGCATCAGCAGATCTTCTTCTTCGGTGACGATGACTTTTTCGGCACCCAGCGACAGCAGGTATTCACGCTCGTCCGCGGTTTTGGTCGCAGCGATTACTCGCACACCAAGGGCTTTGCCCAGCTGTACGAACGACGGCCCGGCGCAGTGACTGGCGTCGGTCACCAGAGCGAATTGCCCGGGCTTGACGCGCGCCAGATCGGTGTAGCCAAAATAGGCGACCAATAGCGGTGTGTAATGCACGCTGGCTTCGACCGGGCTGAGCACGTCCGGGTAGCGGGTCAGCGCCGTGCGCGGCAGAACGATCTGTTCGCCGTAGACCGGATAATCGTTGGGGCTTTCGGCCGGGAAGCTGGCGACCTTGTCACCGATAGCGAGGTCATCGACCCCCTCGCCGAGCGCCGTGACCACGCCGGCCATTTCATGACCCAGGCCTGAAGGCAGGCGAGCATGGGACGAGGCCAGGTTCTGGCGCCAGAGAATGTCGTACCAGCTGATGCCTATCGCCTCGACACGCACCTGCACTTCGCCCGGCGCAGGCAGAGCGGCCGCATGCTCTTCGCATTTGAGCACCTCGGCTGGACCAAACTTGTGAAAACGGATCGTGCGGGACATCGCAAACCTCGTCAAAGTAACCTCTAATGCCCTGAACTCTGTGCAGAGTACCAGCCTTTCCCCGTAAGATTCACGCCGGCCATTGTTCTCATATGGTCGCTCACGTCAAGTTTGCTGAATCTGCCAGGACCCCAGATGAATCGTAATGACCTGCGTCGTGTCGACCTGAACCTGTTGATCGTTTTCGAAACACTGATGCACGAGCGCAGTGTGACCCGCGCTGCGGAGAAATTGTTCCTCGGCCAGCCGGCCATCAGTGCGGCGCTCTCGCGCCTGCGTGGGCTGTTCGATGACCCGTTGTTCGTGCGCACGGGCCGCAGCATGGAACCTTCCGCCCGAGCGGTGGAAATCTTCGCCCTGCTCTCGCCGGCCCTGGATTCGATTTCCACCGCGGTCAGTCGCGCGGCGGAATTCGATCCGGCCACCAGCACCGCGGTGTTCCGCATCGGCCTGTCGGACGATGTCGAGTTCGCGTTGCTGCCGATGCTGCTCAAGCGCCTGCGCGCCGAGGCACCGGGCATCGTGCTGGTGGTGCGTCGGGCCAACTACATCCTGATGCCGAACCTGTTGGCCTCGGGCGAAATTTCCATTGGCGTCAGCTACACCGCCGACCTGCCGGCCAACGCCAAGCGCAAAGTACTGCGCCGCAGCATGCCGAAACTGTTGCGAGCCGACTCCGTGCCGGGGCCGTTGAGCCTGGATGACTTCTGTGCCCGCCCCCACGCGCTGGTGTCGTTCGCGGGCGACCTGAGCGGCTTTATAGATGAAGAGCTGGAGAAGCTGGGGCGCAAACGGCACGTGGTGCTGGCGGTGCCGCAGTTCAATGGGCTGAGCACACTGATCAGCGGCACCGACATCGTGGCCACCGTCCCGGACTACACCGCCGAAGCGTTGACCGCCGCCGGTGGTGTTCGGGCGGAAGATCCACCGTTGCCGGTGCGCAGCTTTGAATTGCACATGGCCTGGCGCGGGTCGCAGGATAATGATCCGGGTGAGCGGTGGTTGAGGTCGCGGATTCAGATGTTCTTTGGGGACCCTGAGAGTCTTTGAATCAAACCAGCGTAGCGCCTGATCGCTGGCAACCGGGCGCTATCCATAGCGGTCATGCATGGCGATTGTCCGTACCGTCCACGGTGCGACGGGCCGTGGAGGCGCCGGCACCAAAGATCGGCCAAGTGGCACGGTCTTGCGGGTTGACGACGGAGGTAAAGGCTTCCGCTCCGATCAGCAGGAGGTTTCTCGCCGAGCCCTACATCACTTCCTGATGCGGGGCGCGGCCCAGCGACCAACCGAAGTTCATGCCCGCAGCCGCCAACAGGATGGCGCTCGCGCCAATTACTTGCAGGACGCCGAGCGGGTGGGCGAAGGCAACCCAGTCGACCAGGATGGCGACGATCGGATAGATGAACGACAGTGCCCCGACCAGCGCCGTGGGGATTTTCTGGATAGCGCTGTACAGCAGGGTCGACATGAGCCCGGTATGGACCACGCCGATAATGATCAGGTATGTCCAGGCGCCCTCGACCGTATCGCCCCTGCTGAAATCCACGAACGGTGCCAGGACCAGCACGCCTACCACCATCTGGATCAGCACGATCAGGTGCGCGGGCAGGTCCTTGAGGCGCTTGGTGATCGCCGCCGCCACTGCGTAGAAGAAGGCTGAAGCCAGGGCCAGGCAAACGCCCAGCAGGTAGTCGGCGCCAGTGCCCTGCCCGCTGCCTTTGGCGGACACGATCAGCATCAGACCGGCGAAGGCCAACAGCAACCAGCCGACCTTGGCGGTGCTGAGACGCTCGGCGAAGAACAGCACACCCAGACCGACCAGCATGAACGGCTGAACGTGGTAGACCACCGTGGCAATGGCGATAGAGGAATGTTTGTAGGCACTGAACAGCAGCACCCAGTTGAGGATCAGCGCCACCCCGCCAAGGCACACCAGAATGAACTGCCGGGCGTTGATCAGGGAGCGGCGCAGCACCCCAAGCACCAGGCATGTGACCAGCATCGCCATGGCGCCGAACAAGCAACGCCAGAACACCACGGCCTCCGGGCTCTGCCCCGACATGATGACGAACCAGCCCACCGTGCCGGAGATCACCATGGCCGAAATCATTTCGAGCGTCCCACGGGTTTGCGACTTCATCACTCACTGCTTCCTTGCTGCCGGCATTGCCATAACCTAAGCCGCCATTCGCGGGGGTTGGTTCGGCAAATAGAACTTTATAATGAACTAACGCTCACTATACTGAACAAAACGCGCTGGGAGCGTCAACTCATTTCAGGATGATTTAAAAAACGAATGACCAATATAACGAACAACCTGCTGAGAAATAACCCGAGCCGAATCGATCTGCTGGCCCTTTCAATCAAACGCGAGCGCCTGGCCGCCGGGCTTTCCTTGACCGAGCTGGCCAAGCGCGCCGGGGTGGCGAAGTCGACCTTGTCTCAATTGGAGTCGGGAATCGGTAACCCCAGCATCGAAACCTTGTGGTCGCTGGCGATGGCAATGGGCTTGCAAGTCACTCGGTTCTTCGAGCAACCCCAGCAGACCCTGCGGGTGATTCGCGCCAACGAGGGTATGACGACCTATGCCGAGACTGCCAATTATGCAGCGACACTGCTTGCCGATTGCCCGGCGGGAGTACAACGTGATATCTACCGGCTCAAAGTGCAGCCCGGCGAAGTTCGGCTGTCTCAGCCTCACCCACCGGGAACCGTAGAGCACGTGGTGTTGTGCAGCGGCAGCGCCCATATCGGCCCGGCGACTGGACCTGTATTGCTGAACGCTGGCGACTACATCAGCTACCTGGCGAATGTGCCTCACGTGTTCGAAGCACTCGAGGCGGACACCACTGCGGTGATGGTGATAGAGCATTCCTGAGATAGGTGGCATGGACACGCCAAATGTTGAATCGCCCTGAATTTTCTGGACGCCCTGACAGCGACTCACGATGCCCCTGACTCCAATGCGGAGTTAACAGTAACCATTAGAACCCTAATGGAATTCAGCCAGTACTCGCCATTTTCGTTCGCTCGTGTATCACGAGCGACTTGGGGGTAAAAGTGGGGGGCATCATCAGTTTTTTTATCGCGCGAACCACTTTCCTAGAGCCCTGCCCAAATGTTTTCGATCTCAGGTGTACCCTGAAAAGCAGCGCTCAAACCCGTCACCCTCTCCGCCTTCATCACCATTTAATAACAGAGCGTTATAGGTAAATCGCAGATGGATTCTTCGCCGCAGCCTTGCTGCTCAATCGGTGGATTCCCGCGCCATGAAAAATCTAACTACATTACCTAGCAACACTGTGTAGCCTGCGCGTAAATGCCCGGGCCACACTGCAACGCAATCCTGTTTGCGCGGATGTTGAGTGGCCTTGACATGTTCGCTCAATTGAAACAGTCATTGCGCACTCAACAGCAGATTACGATCTCCACCTCGCAGCATCCGAGGCTAGACCTCTGATTCCTTCAGACTAAAACCTTTGTGGCATCACACTCTCCACTCCGCAGTAAGGCTCAAGCCAATTCGGCTAAAGATGCCGGATTGAATCCCTTCAGATCTGCGTAATCTCCATTTTCCACTTTGGCGACCCAATCCTTGTCACTCAGCAGAACACGCCCTACAGCGATCAGATCAAACTCTTCGCGCTCCATGCGTTCGATGAGCCGATCCAGGCTCGCAGGGATTGATCCCTTTCCGGCGAAGGCGTGAGTAACATCATTATCCAGCCCAACCGAACCAACGCTGATGGTTGTGGCTCCAGTGACTTTCTTTGCCCAGCCCGCGCAGTTCAGTCCGGTCTCCCCGTCAATTTCGGGAAACTCAGGTTCCCAGAAGCGTCGCTGCGAGCAATGCAGAACATCAACACCAGCCTCAACCAACGGCAGCAGCCAGTCTTCCATTAATGCAGGAGTGTCGGCGAGGCGCACGCCAAAGTCCTGCTGCTTCCATTGGCTAACGCGCATGATGATAGGGAATTCGGACCCGACCGCATGACGAACGGCAGACACGATCTCAGCGGCAAAACGGGAGCGCTCTTTGATAGTCGGTCCGCCATAACGATCGGTGCGCTGATTGGTGCCGGCCCAGAAGAACTGATCGATCAAATAACCATGAGCCCCATGGATCTCAACGGTGTCGAAACCCAATCGTTTCGCATCCGCCGCTGCCTTGGCGAATGCAGCAACTGTGTCTGCAATATCCTCTTCGCTCATCGCCACACCGCGCGGGTCGTTTGGCGAGTCGAGGCCAGATGGGCTTTCAACTGGCGCATCAGGCTCCCAGCCGCTGACGTCACGCACTGCACCGGTGTGCCAGAGTTGCGGCCCCATCCGGCCACCCGCATTGTGAACAGAATCGATCACGTTCTTCCATCCGGCTAACGCTGCCTCACCGTGGAAAAAAGGAATGTTGGAACCATTACGTGAAGCGGGACGATCAACGACGGTGCCTTCCGACAAGATCAACCCGACCTGACCCTCTGCCCGCCGCCGGTAGTAAGCAGTGCTCCCTTCGCCGGGGATGCCCTGCGGCGAAAATTGCCTCGTCATCGGCGCCATGACAATCCGGTTTTTCAGTTCAAGCGACCGGATGGAAAAGGGACGAAATAAAATGCTGGTATCTAGGTTTGACATTGGATGGACTCCGTTTGCTTTTGGAAGCCATATAAGTATATTTTGTAAACCAAATGTCAATTAGGCACTTAGAGTCGCCTAGGTATACATGAGGAAACTTCGATGCGCCTGTGGCAGTGCAGTATGAGATCACCCCACTTGGTCGAACACTGCAGCAGCCATTTCGCGAACTGCATAAATGGACGCTCGACAAATTGCCTGAAGTTGAAGCGGCCCGGTCGAAGTTTGACGAGGCCGCGGAGGCAAACCTACCAACGCCACATTAAGTGCCTAATTGACGCTGGGTTTATCTGCAACCGCCTGATGAAGTTATTACTGTTCAAGCGATCGCAGAAGTCACGCTGCCAGGTATTGGGCGAGCGAAATACTCGTCACAATAACGATATGGGATAATTAATAAAAATCCGGTTTTCATCAAACTCATTGGTGCTGAAATCCCTGCGAACACTCGAATTGCGCCATCTAACGCTGAGATTTTTCAGCGCGCCGGACTGCACAACGTAGGCCAATTCCGATTCTCGGCCCCATTCCTTGCCATCTGTTATCGAACCTGTGTGGACATTATCACCGCTGATATATCGGTTCATTAATGTCAGTCCCGGGATACCGAGCACAACGAAATTAAAGTCATGGCGTACCTGCCATGAGCGCTCCTGAGCGTTATCAAAACTGGAGTTATAGCTATCGTTGGCCAAAGTTCCGCCACTGGTGCCGTTGACCCGCATCCACGCGCTGTCGCCGGTGAGTTTTTGCAAGCCCACGTAAAAGGTGTTGCCGCCGTATTTG
>NZ_JBFTMK010000381.1:0-6870 GCF_056396965.1 Pseudomonas sp. 05N434 | reverse complement strand
CTCAAGCCCTTGGCTCGGGCGGTGACCACGTACTGGCGGGTGATTTCATTGAGGAAGGAATTTTTTGTGAGGATGGTCAGGGTCGCGAAGCCGCCGACCACCAACGCCGTTACTGGCAGTACCAGGTGCCAGAAGTAATCGGCGATCTTGCCCACCGTCGACAGCGAATCGAAGTTGTCCGAGACCAGGCCGCGCACCGGAAACCAGTTCAACGAGGTGCCGCCGGCGAAGACCACGATCAGGAACATCGCGAACAGGAACGCCGGCATCGCGTAACCGATGATGATCGCGGTGCTGCTCCAGATATCGAAATGGCTGCCGTGGTGCACGGCCTTGCGGATGCCCAGCGGAATCGACACCAGATAAGTGATCAACGTCGCCCAGAGCCCGAGGGAAATGGTCACCGGCATTTTATCCAGGATCAGGTCGGTGACCGTGGCACCGCGAAAAAAGCTCTTGCCGAAGTCGAGGTGGGCATAGCTCTTGAGCATCAGCCACAAGCGTTCCGGCGCTGGCTTGTCAAAGCCGTATTGCTTTTCGATCTCCTTGATCAGCTGCGGATCGAGCCCGCGGCTGGCCCGAGAGCTGCCGTGCATGGTCTCACTGGAACCGCCGCCGACACTCGCGCCACCGATGCCTTGCAAGTGCGCGATGGCCTGTTCCACCGGGCCACCGGGTGCGGCCTGGACGATGGCGAAGTTGACCAGAAGAATGATCACTAAAGTCGGGATGATCAGCAGCAAGCGCCGCAGTACGTAAGCCCACATCAGTGCGACCCTCCGGATTTGCCGCGCTTGATGAGTTCGGCGGTCATCTGTTCGTTGGTCAGGGGTGTGGAGCTGACTTCCCACCAACTCTCGATGGCTTCGTCATTGCTTGCTTGTACAGAGGGAATGCCGAAGCGGTTCCACCACACGGTCGAACTGCCGGGCGGGTAATAGTTGGGAATCCAATAGAAGTTCCATTGCAGGACACGGTCCAGGGCATGGGCGTAGCGCAGCATGTCGGCCTGGGTGTTGGCGCGGACCAGGCCGTTGATCAACGTATCGACCGCCGGGTTCTTCAGCACCATGTAGTTGTTGGAGCCCGGATCGCTGGCCGCCGCCGAGCCAAAGTAGTTGTACAGCTCGTTACCCGGCGAGTTGGTGACCGGATAGCCGGTGACGATCATGTCGTAGTCCCGGGACATCAGGCGGTTGACGTACTGGGAGGCGTCGATGCGACGAATGTTCAGGTCGATGCCGATTTGTTTCAGGGTGCGCTTGTAAGGCAGCAGCAATCGGTCCATGCCGTTCTGGCTGATCAGGAAGGTGAAGCTCAGCGGTTGGCCTTCGGCGTTGACCAGWTGATCGCCATCGGGTTTCCAGCCGGCCTGTTCGAGCAGGTCCAGGGCTTGCAATTGCTTGTCGCGAATCACGCCGCTGCCATCGGTTTTCGGTGCTTCGAAGACCTGAGTGAAGACTTCGTCGGGGATCTGCCCGCGAAGCGGTTCGAGAATCGCCCGCTCACCCGCGTCGGGCAGTTGTCGGGCGGCGAGGTCGGTGTTGGAAAAGAAGCTCTGCTGGCGGATGTACAGGTCGCGCATCATCTGCCGGTTGCTCCACTCGAAGTCCCAAAGCATGGCCAGCGCCTGGCGCACGCGGCGGTCCTGGAACATCGGGTTTTGCAGGTTGAACACAAAGCCTTGGGACGGTTGTGGTGCCTGCGTTGCCAGGTGGGCTTTTTGCAGACGACCGTCGCGCAAGGCCGGGCTCTCGTAGCCGATGGAGTAGGCGGTGGCGGAGAATTCGCGGTTGTAGTCGTAGGCGCCGCCACGCAGGACCTGACGGGCGACGTCGGTGTCGCCGAAGTACTCGATGCTGAAATGATCGAAGTTGTAGAGGCCGCGACTGACCGGTAAATCCCTGGCCCACCAGTCGGCGTTACGCTCGAAGGTGATGCTGCGCCCGGAGTCGACCTTGCTCACGCGGTACGGCCCGCTGCCCAGCGGCGGCTCGTAACCGCCACCGTTGGCGAAGTCGCGGGTTTTCCACCAGTGTTCGGGAAGCACCGGCAAAGTGGCGATGTCGAGGGGCAGGGTGCGGTTTTCGTTGCTCTTGAAGTCGAACCGAATGGTTTGCGGTGATTCCACTTCGACGCCTTTGACGTCGGCGAATTGCGTGCGATAGCGCAGGCTGCCCTGGGTCATCAGCAGGTCGAAAGTGTAGCGCACGTCTTCGGCGGTGATCGGCTTGCCATCGGCGAAACGGGCCTTCGGGTTCAGGTAGAAACGCAGGGACAGTCCATCGTCGGAACGCTCCATCTGCTGCGCCACCAGGCCGTACACGGTGTAGGGTTCGTCCAGTGAACGCACGGCCAGGGGCGAGTAGATCAAGCCATCGACTTGTGTGACGCCAATCCCTTTGTCGATGTACGGCAGGATGTGGTCGAAATGACCGATTTCCAGCGCCGAGCGACGCATCGTGCCGCCCTTGGGCGCTTGCGGGTTGGTGTAGTCGAAATGACTGAAACCGGCGGGATACTTCGCCGGTTCACCGTACACGGTCAACGCCTGTTGCGGTGCAGCGCTCACACCGGCGGCGCCCAACAGCAGGGCCACGGCAGTGAACAGTAAAGTGGGGAAAGCCAGTCGCATTGTCAGCCTTAGAGCCGGGTGATCGATAAGCACAATTTGTACGCTAGCGGCGCGTCCCTCGCCAGCCGTATCACGTAACGAAAACACAACGGCCCACCAAAAGGCGGGCCGTTGTGGAGAAAACTCAGGGGTTGATCAGTCCTGACGGCTGGTCACTTCCAGCAGGTGGTAACCGAACTGGGTCTTGACCGGGCCTTGCACCACGTTGATTGGCGCGCTGAAAACCACGGTGTCGAATTCCTTGACCATCTGGCCTGGACCGAACGAACCCAGGTCACCGCCCTGGCGGCTTGATGGGCAGCTGGAGTTGGCTTTGGCGACTTCGGCGAAATCGGCGCCGGCTTCGATCTGGGCCTTGAGTTCGTTGCACTTGGCTTCGCTGGAAACCAGGATGTGGCGGGCGGTGGCTTTGGCCATGGGAAAATACTCCATTCAATGTTCAGTAAAGTGCGGAGCCTACCGGATTCAGAGGGCTATTTCTTCTCAAAATGCCGTCCAGCTTAAGGCATTGTCTAAAGCCCGGCATTTCTTAAGCGTTCGGCATGTTGCACATACAGGTCAATGGGGTCGATGCCCTTGCGGACTTGACCTGTGGTCTGGCTGAGGCTGTCCAGATGATCCAGCGGATAGTCGGAACGGATCACTTTACC
Source organism: Pseudomonas sp. 05N434 (assembly GCF_056396965.1). Lineage (NCBI taxonomy): Bacteria > Pseudomonadati > Pseudomonadota > Gammaproteobacteria > Pseudomonadales > Pseudomonadaceae > Pseudomonas > Pseudomonas sp. 05N434. The sequence goes on along the minus strand of NZ_JBFTMK010000381.1, from coordinate 3,585 downwards.
CAGATGGGAGCTGAACCGGCCGACCATGCCGTCATTCTGCTCGGCTTCGGTGGTGAAGTAGTGGGAGAACGCCCGCAGGAACCCGTGCAGCGGGTTGAGCGCATAGAGCCCTTCGTCGAGGATGTTTCCCTGCAGGGTGCCGCTCCAGGAGTAGTAGCGTACGCCGTTCACCAGTTCGCGACCCTTGCCGCCCCAGGTTTTCGGCAACCCTTGAGGGTACTTGTCGTTGAATGCGCCGACACCTTCGGTGGTCAGCGCGTTGAGTGCGGCGATGGCGTTCTGCGGCAGGTGCCGGTTGCCGCTGAGCAACGACAGGAAGTCGGCGAACAGGGTGGCCACCGCTCCGGCGACCTGTTCTGGCAGGCGCCCGGGCGTCAGCGCCTTGCGCAGGAAGTCGGCCAGTTCTGAGCCGTGGTTCGGCCCGCTGACCGATGTCACTGAAGCGACCATCTGTGGCGCCAGCGCCCCCGCATATCGTGCAGCCAGTGCGCCCTGGCTGTGACCAATCAGGTTGACTTTGCTTGCACCGGTTCCTTGCAGTACCCGTTCGATCTGCACCAGCAACTGTTCGCCACGGGTTTCATTGCTGTGGGTCGCCGACAGGTGCGGGATGAAAACCCTCGCACCGGCGCTTCYCAGGGCCTGTTTGACGTCATGGAACAGTTCGAGTTTGCCGATGCGATCAAAGCCGAAGAGCCCGTGGACCAGCAGGATCGGATAGTCAGTGGTTGCATTCCGTAGCATGTACATTTCCTTTTTCGGAGTAGGTCAGGTGTGTGCTCAAGGGGGCACTCTAAAGCACACCCACCGCTCGGCGATGTATGAAAAAGCCGCTGTAACCTGATGAAAACGGAATAGAAATCGTACGAAAACTCGAATGAGCGTGAGGTCTTGGTCGGAATATCCGGACATCTTTTTAACGATGGCCGAGATATTTCTTTCAATGACCTACCGCTGGTAGGTCATTTTTCCGTGTAAACCGACCCGATCGCCCTGCATCGCGGATCTCGGTGCCACCGCTTACTTTGGCTACTGAGTGCTTCGTTGTGCACGAAGTCGCTCGGCGCCCTGCAACAACAATTGTTCCGTCCCGGTCCAGCCAAGGCAGCCGTCCGTTACCGACACCCCGTACCGCAACGAAGGGCTCAACGGTTGGCAGCCTTCGAACAGATGACTTTCAATCATCATGCCGACCAGCGAGCGATCACCTTGCAGGCGTTGTTCCAGCACGTCGTTGAACACGGCGGGCTGACGTAACGGATCTTTACCGCTGTTGGCGTGGCTGCAGTCGACCATGATCCGCGCCGGAATCTTGAGTCTGGTCAAGTCGCTGTGCACTTTGGCAATGCTGTCGCGGTCGTAGTTCGGCCCGCGATGGCCACCGCGCAATACCAGGTGAGTGTCGGGGTTGCCCGGTGTCTGGATAATCGCAGGATGGCCCTGGCTGTCGACACCGAAATGGCGGTGCGGATGAGCGGCCGAGCGCATGGCAGGCCCAGTTGGAGCATTTCGCGCATCAATTCGCGGGACAGGGTCAAACCGCCCGCCATGTCATCGCTGCCATCCAGGTGTGGGTCGTAGGCCAGGCCTTTCCAGCCGACCGTGGTGCGGGGTTTTTCGACGTAGGCGCGCATCACCAGCAGCATCTCGTCGCCGACTTGTGCAGACAGACGGGCCAGGTTGGCGGCGTATTCGAGGGCAGAACGTGGGTCGTGAATCGAGCAGGGACCGACGATCACCAGCAGACGGGAGTCTTCACCGTTGAGGATCGCGCGGACGGCCTGGCGGTGGGCGGCGACTTGTTGGGTCAGGGCATTGCTGAGTGGCAGTTGCTGTTTGAGTTGCAATGAGCTGGGCAGACGCAAGGTCAGCGCTTCATTGGCAGGGCTCAAGGTGGACAGCGGCAGAGCAGAGACGGACGAGTTCATATTCAGGCTTCCTGGGCTGGCGGCGGGGTCGTCCCGCGCGCTCGGCCCTAGTGGGGTGTTCGACAATTGGCCGGATTGGCTGCGTGTGTGTGCTTGCCACCTGTGGGTGACCGATCGGAGGCGGCAGGCTGTCCCGAGCGGAAGCTGGTAAATCGCCAGGCGGTAAAAGTGTCGTAACGGTAATAAGTGGCGTAATTCATGTCGTAAATCCTCAAGTTGTCTGGTGTAACGCAAAAAATGTTCAGGGCTGAAAAAACAAAACCCCCGGTCGGGAGGCCGACCGGGGGTTGAGAATTCTCTGGTGGCGACCCGTTTAAAGTGGGCGCCGTGTGGGTATCAGGCGCGCCAGTGGCTAAACCAATACCCAAAATAAAAGCTGACCGAAGCACAAACGTCATTCACCCGGGCAGCCGCAACCGAGCGCGGGACGCTGGTGGTACGAAGCGGTGAGAGGGCGTTGAACATGGTCTGTCTCCGATGAATGAGCCGAGCTTACTAGAGGCCGGTGCGCGGATTCAATCAGAAAATGCTATCGGGCATCACGGGACGTTTCTATCGGTTGGGTACGTCGCGGGTTGTGACACACTTTACGCAACGGGCGGCGTGTAACCGGCGTCCAAACCATCAACGTCACAAGGACGAACCATGACGACACTGACCATCGCCGCCGCACAATCGATCTCCGTCGCTGGTGATCTTGCCGCCAATATTGCCCGGCACCTGCGCTTCATGCAGGTTGCCGCGGAGCGGGGCGTGCAATTTCTGGTGTTTCCAGAACTGTCGCTGACCGGGTACGAGCGTGGTCTGGCAGCGGAGCTGGCCATCGTGCCAGACGCCAGAGTGCTGCAACCACTGCGCGATTTTGCGCGGGAGGTCRGTGTGACCGGTGTCGTCGGGATGCCGATTCGTCTGTCGGACGATTCGCCGGTGTTGATCGGTGCCCTGGTATTGGGGGCCGATGGTTCGCTCGAGATCTACAGCAAGCAGCATTTGCACCCAGGGGAGGAGGTGGCATTTGCCCCGGGAACAGGCGGTTCGACGTTGAAGATCGGTACCGACACCGTCGCGTTGGCGATATGCGCCGATTTTTCTCACGCCAGTCATGCAGCCGCCGCGGCACGGCAGGGCGCTGATCTTTATGCCGCGGGCGTGTTGATTACAGAAAGCGGCTACGCTCCAGATACCGCACTGTTGCAAGGTTATGCCCGCACCCACTCGATGGCGGTACTGATGGCCAACCATGGTGGCGCAACGGGTGGCTGGGAGTCGGCAGGGCGTAGTGCAATCTGGGCGGCGGACGGCTCGTTGGTTGCGGCGGCACCGGGGACGGGGAATCTCATGGTGGTTGCTCGTCGCAATGCTGACGGCTGGAAGGGGCAAATCGTGACTGTCGCGGAGGCTTGAATGGGGTTCGAATTGCGCCCGGCAACGTCTCGTGACCTGGACTTCGCACGTGACCTGACTTGTCGAAATATGCTGCGCTACTACATTCAACATGAACTGTTRTGGCAGGACGAGGCTTTCGATGTTGCTTGGGAGGGACGCGAAAACTGGCTGATTGTGCGTGATGACACACTGATGGGGTATGTCAGCCTGAGCCGTGACGCCAGCGCCTTGTATATCCGCGAATTGCATTTACTTGAAGCGTACCGGGGGC
>NZ_JBFTMK010000380.1:0-4951 GCF_056396965.1 Pseudomonas sp. 05N434 | reverse complement strand
TGGCTACGCCGTGGCCCCCGGACACAACGGGCATTTGCAGCAGATCGAAGAGGAACTGGCGCAATACTTCGCCGGCAAACGGAGCGAATTCAACGTGCCCCTGCACCTGCCCGGCAGCGCGTTCGCCAAGCAGGTGTGGAGCGAATTGATGAAGATCCCCTACGGCCAGACCAGCACCTATGGCGCGATTGCCGCGCAACTGGGCAAGCCCGGCGCCAGTCGCGCCGTGGGCATGGCCAACGGGCAAAACCGTCTGGCGATTGTGCTGCCCTGTCATCGGGTGATCGGCGCAGACGGCTCGTTGACCGGCTATGGTGGTGGACAACCGCGTAAAGCGTTTCTGCTCAGGCTGGAAAGCGCCGCGGTGCAAATCACCCAACAACTGGCATTCTGATCACTCCATTGTTTTTCAATAAAAAGTCATAAGGAGGGACATTCAATGGACACACTCGACACTCAATTCCATCAACTGCACCAGAGCGGGCTGTTGATTCTGACCAACGTCGCCGACGCCACCGGGGCGCGACTGGTGGAACAGCTGGGCAGCAAAGCCGTGGCCACCAGCAGCGCAGCGGTGGCCTGGGTGCATGGTTATCCGGATGGCAACACCTTGCCGCTTGAGCGGCTGGTTTCCACCGTCGAATCCATCGCCCGGGTCATCAGCGTACCGTTGAGCGTGGACATTGAGGCGGGTTATTCCGATGACCTGGACCGAGTTGCGCAAGTGGTCGACGCGGTGATCGCCGCCGGTGCCGTGGGGATCAATATCGAGGACGGTGCTGCCTCGCCCGACCTGCTGGCCCGCAAGATCGAAATCGCGCGCCAGGTTGCCAATCGCCGGGATGTGAAGCTGTTCATCAATGCCCGCACTGACGTGTACCTCAGGGGCCTGGTGCCGGCCGAAGATCGCGTCGCCGAGACGCTCAAACGCGCCGCGTTGTATCAGGCGGCCGGTGCCGACGGACTGTTCGCCGCTGGCGTCACGGCGGCGTACGAGATCGACGCCCTGTGCCACGGCACGACGCTGCCGCTGAACGTGCTCGGCTTCCCGGGCCTGCCTTCGCCTGAAGAACTGCAAGCCCTTGGCGTGCGCCGTTTGAGCGCCGGCTCGGGCATCGCCGAATTCCTCTACGGCGCCATGGCCGGCCTGGCCAAAAGCTTTCTGCAAACCGGCACGCTCGACAGCAGTCACCTCAAGGCCTTCACCTACAGCCAAGTGAACGCCCTGCTGGCCCCGACCGGCAAAGTTTGACCGCAAGCAATGGAGTGCGGCGCTGCGGGGAGACGACTAGTCTTCCCGCAGCCACCCGCCCCTCAGGATGCTCCATGCCCGACACCTATCAACTGGCCAGCCAATTCCTCTCGGCCCTCGATGCCGACTGGCAGCGCCACATCAGCGCCATCGGCCCTTGCCTGCATCAACCCCATGCGGCGCGCGATCCTTATGAGTCGCTGGTGCGGGCGATTGCCTATCAGCAACTGCATGCAAAGGCTGGCGATGCGATTGTCGGCCGGCTGCTGGCGTTGTTTCCCGCGAGCACCTTCCCCAGACCCGAGCAGATCCTGGCGACCGACTTCGAGCAGATGCGCGGTTGCGGCTTTTCCGCCAGCAAGATCGCAACCATTCAGGGCATCGCCCAGGCGGCTCTGGACGGCGTGGTGCCGGACTACGCCACGGCGCTGGCGATGGACGATGAAGCATTGATCGAGCGTTTGATCACCTTGCGCGGAGTGGGCCGCTGGACCGTGGAGATGCTGCTGATCTACAGCCTGGAGCGGCCAGACGTTTTGCCGGCCGATGACTTTGGAGTGCGTGAGGGTTATCGCCGGATGAAGGGGCTGGAACAACAGCCGAGTCGCAAGCAGATGATTGATATCGGGCTGGCATGGAGCCCTTATCGGACGGTGGCGTCGTGGTATTTGTGGCGGGTGCCTAACCGGTAGACCGCGATAGCTCGGGTATAAATTCAAGTGCAGAAACGCTTACGGTCTAGTCTGTCTTGAGTCATCCCAACCCCATCGGAGGCCCCCATGCAGCTCGAAGGCTCCTGCCATTGCGGCGCGGTGTCGTTCAGCCTGACCAGCGCCCACCCCTACCCTTATCAGCGTTGCTACTGCTCCATCTGTCGCAAGACCCAGGGCGGTGGCGGTTATGCGATCAACCTGGCGGGCGACGCCCAGAGCCTCAAGGTGCGTGGTCGCAAGCACATCTCGATTTACCATGCGCGGCTCAAGGACGAAGGCGATAAGCGCGCCCGGCGCAGCACCGCCGAGCGGCATTTCTGTTCCCTGTGCGGCTCGGGATTATGGCTGTTCAGCCCTGAATGGCCGGAGCTGATTCACCCGTTTGCCTCGGCCATCGACACCCCGTTGCCGGTGCCGCCCGAGCACACGCACCTGATGCTCGGCTCCAAGGCGCCGTGGGTGGAAGTCGAGGTGTATCCGGGGGACCAGCAATTCGAGGTCTACCCGGTAGAATCCATTGCCCAGTGGCATGAACGCCTGGGCTTGAGCCGCTAATCCAAATGCGCCCAGGTCATGCGAAACGACGCCCCGCCCCACGGCGAATCCGCCACTTCCACTTGCCCGCCATGGGATTGAGACACCCGCCGCACCAGCGCCAGGCCCAGGCCGAAACCACCGGTGCGGCGGTCGCGGCTGGCATCGAGGCGCGAGAACGGTTCGAAGATTTTCTCCCGCCCGTCCAGCGGCACGCCCGGCCCATCATCGTTGACCTGCACTTCGTAATGATCACCGGTGCGCACCAACGACACCTCTACCCTCTGGTCGGCATAACGAATGGCATTGCGCAGCAAATTGATCACTGCCCGGGCCATGAAGCGCGGTTCGATACGAACTTCGTCAACCTGACATTCGACAATCAGCAGTTGCACCCCGGCGGCTTCAGCCTCCAGCGTCACGCTGCCCACCACGCTGTCTAACCAATGGCTGGCCTGAATGTTTTCCCGGGTAATCACCGTGGCACCGCGTTCAAGGCTGGCGTACGTCAGCAACTCGGAAACCATTTCTTCCAGCTCGCCGAGGTCGGCGTACATGTCGGCGATCAACTCGCGGCTCTGGGTTGGGTCGGGCTGTTGCTTGAGTTGGTCGAGTTCGAACGACAACCGCGCGATGGGTGTGCGCAGCTCATGGGACACCGCGTTGGTCAGCTCGCGCTGGTTGGCGATCAGCCCCTCGATGCGCGCGGCCATCAGGTTGAAGTGTTCGGCCAGATCACGAATGTTCGAGCGCTTGGACAGCTGGATGCGCGCCGACAGGTCGTTGTCGCCAAAGCGTTCGGCGGCCAGGCGCAGTGTCTCCAGATCGCGCCAGTGCGGGCGCACCCAGAAAAACAATACAAAACCGATCATCACCGCGATCATCAGATAGGCCGCGGCAATGTAGAACGGCATCAGACTCGGCTCGGCCGGCAGCTTGATGCTGAGCAGTTGCGAACCGTCGTCAATGCGCGAGATGAACTGCGTGTACTTGTCGCGCATCACCAGCAGGCCCTGGGCCAACTCGGCTTGTTCCTGACCGGTCAGAGACAATTGATCGGTCTCGACCAGAGCCAGGCCCAAACCGTAGTGAGGGCGTATGGCTTCCAACTGTCGCTCCCGGGCCGGACTGTCCAGGCCGCGCAATTGCTCGACCAGCGACCAGGCCTGACCACGCACCGCCTCTTGGTTGTAGCTGCGCATCTGACCATCGAGCAGCGCATCGAACGTGCGCTCGACGGTTTGCAGCCCCAGTACCAGGCCAACCGTCATCACCAGAAACAGTCCCAAAAATAACCGCAGCATCTACAGCTCCCACGCAAACGGATTGAACAGATAGCCCTTGCCCCACACGGTCTTGATGCACACCGGTTCGCGCGGGTTGTCCTTGAGCTTGCCGCGCAATTTGCTGATGTACACGTCGACGCTGCGGTTGAGGCCGTCGAAGGCGATACCGCGCATGCGGTTGAGGATGTCGTCGCGGGACAGCGTCTTGCCGGCAGCGCTGGCCAGCAACCACAGCAGTTCGAATTCCATGGTGGTGAGCTCGATGCCCTCGCCCGCCAGGCGCACTTCGCGGCAACTGCGATCGATGCTCAGATGACCGAATTCCAGTGAGCTGCACACACTGCTGTCCGGCATCTGACGGCGTTGCAAGGCACGCAGACGAGCGAGCAGCACGGGGGGCTTGATGGGTTTGATCACGTAGTCGTCGGCACCGGATTCCAGGCCGAGTATGTGATCGAGGTCGTCTTCCTTGGCGGTGAGAATGACGATGGGGGTGTCGGATACGCTGCGGATTTCGCGGCACACGTGCAGGCCGCTCTGGCCCGGCAACATCAGGTCGAGTACGACGATTTTCGGTTTGAATTCAAGGAAAGCGGCTACCGCGAGATCTCCGCGGTGTACCTCGCGGACTTCAAAACCGTGTTGGGACAGGAAATGCGCAATCAGCCCGGCGAGCTTCTCGTCGTCTTCCACCAGCAATACTTTGCCAAAACCCAGACTCTCCATGATGACCGTCTGCCAACCCTTGAATGAAATGGCCGGCATTATGGCGCCAATCGGTGAAGGGACGGTTATCGCAGACAGCAAAAACCGGCCATGGAAGCCGGTTTTTAGCGATGTTTCATTCTTTTAAGAGTTTTTTACAATTATTGAAGATGACACGTTGTCACGCCGCGACCGGCACACCACTGTGAAACCTGAACTCCACATCCGGCGACTCGATCAACGCCTGTTCGGCGTCGCGCACCTTGTCGATCACCTGGGCGATGTCCTTGGCGTCACCGTATTGATAGGCCAGTTTCAGATACCCCTGGAAATGCCGGGCCTCGCTTTTCAGCAGGCCGAAATAGAACTTGCCCAGCTCCTCATCCAGATGCGGCACCAACGCCTCGAAACGCTCGCAACTGCGGGCTTCGATGAACGCGCCGACCACCAGCGTATCCACC
>NZ_JBFTMK010000379.1:0-4952 GCF_056396965.1 Pseudomonas sp. 05N434 | reverse complement strand
GTGGTCAACTAATCCCGGACACGACGTTAAGTTTTTCTCGGCCTGAGCTGGCGCGAGCCCAGCGTTGAATTAATGGGGTCGAATCCAGTTGCACCGATGCATCAAAAAATGACTGATGTCGCGCTGGGCCTCTTGGGCCGTTCGGTAGCCCGTAGTTGGTATCCATTCGGTTTTCAAACTCCGAAATACCCGCTCCATCGGCGCATTGTCCCAGCAGTTTCCTCGGCGACTCATGCTCTGGCGCATTCGATAACGCCAGAGCCGCTGGCGGAATTAACGGCTCGCATACTGGGCGCCCCTTGATCCGAGTGAAACAGCAACCCCTGAGGCCTACCACGTTGCTGGTAGGCCATGTCCAGCGCCTTGATAACCAGCTCGGCGTCCGGCTTTTCCGACAATGCCCAACCCACTACTCGGCGCGCGCAAAGATCCAGAACAACAGCCAGGTAATGCCATTTGCCCTGAGCCCAGATGCAAGCGATGTCGCCACACCAGACCTGATGAGGCGCTGGGACATCGAACTCCCGATTCAACGTATTCGGGATATCCAGTCGTTCAACCGTCGCTCGTTTATAGGCGTGAGAACCTGGCTGTTTGCTCACAAGCTCAAGTTCGCGCATTAAGCTACGTACCTTGAACCGACCCAGTTACTCTCCGTCTTCACGCATCATCGACACGATGCTGTGGCTGCCCGCAGCACTGCGACTTTGCGTGAACAGTTCATTGACCCGACTGCGCAGCCGAAGCCGCTCAACATCAGGATGTCCGGCGTCTGAGACGCCGGGCGTAGAAATATGAGCGGGTGACTTCAAACATTTTGCACAGCTGGTCAATCAGCGCGAACGCTCGTGATCTTCCGACATCAAGAGCGCGGTAGCCATTTTTAGGATGGATTTCTCTCGCTCAAGTCGAGCGGTATGAGCTTCCAGTTCCTGGATTTTCTGTTGTTCCGGGGCCAGCGCTTTGCTCTGCGGGGTAACGCCTTGGCGTTCCTTCTGGACTTGATCGACCCAACGTCGCAAGGCCGATTCGCCGACGCCGAGTGAACGACTGGCTTCGATGAAGCTGTAGTTTTGCTTGAGCACGAGGTCGGAAGCCTTGCGCTTGAATTCAGCGGAAAAAGACATGGCGTTGTTTGGTCATCAGACACCTCGATCTGGCGAGCATTCTCGCCTAAATGGGTATCCGGTTTCATTAGACCACTACAAGCGCCTACACAACACTCCTACCTCCGTGTCCATTAAGGGTTCGATTCCCTTCACCCGCTCCAATCAGATTTCAGTCTCACGTCGTTTCTTGACGGGGGATGCAGGTAAAGAAAAAACCGGCCTTGATGGCCGGTTTTTTTGTGCCTGGGGTTTGGTGGAATCGGGCTCTGAGGCATCTCCCCATTAGCGACTACCCCGAAGTCCGTTAGCGTTTTTTTCGAAAAATACGGATTTATTACCAAATTTTATCAAGCATTAATATTTTCATAGCGTTTTGGATTCCTCTACGAATGGTTAACTKGGGAGCGTCTGGATGTGGCGCTGCAATGCAGAATTCGTCAGCCCCTCAACCGCCCCAGACCTTGACGCCTCCGGCCCCGCATACTAGCGAATGCTATACTTCCTACGGATTGCATGAAGTGTGCAACGTTCCCCACGGGCGCAGATACCGACTGCAAATCTCAGTTTACGGCTGCGGGACAGAGGAGGCCTACGGCCAACACGAGATGGGAGGTGTGGCATGAACCGACACTATTACATCAGTGACAATCTCGACGATCTCGAAGCCCTTGAAACCGAACTGGAAGCCAACGGCATCAACACCGAACAAATTCATGTGCTCAGCGAACAAGTGGCTGATGTTGAAGAACATCACCTCCACGAGGTCAACTCGTTGATGAAGCAGGATGTTGTTCACTCTGGCGAGATTGGTGCAGTGGTTGGTGTGCCGCTCGCAGCGCTGATCCTTGGCGGTGCCTATTGGCTGGGGTGGACCGAAACCGCCGCAGGCTGGGTACCTTTTATCTTCCTTGCCATTGTTATATTTGGCTTCTGCATCTGGGAAGGCGGCTTTTTTGGTATTCAGGTACCTAACGCGCACTTCCGCAACTTTAAACAGATGGTGGAAGACGGCAAACATATCTTCTTCGTGGATGTTGATCCGAATCAGGAGCCGGTATTGGATCGGGTCATTGAACATCATCCAAAACTGAAGATCGCCGGCACGGGTACGGCATCCCCTCACTGGACAGTCGCCTGGCTGCACAAATGGCATCAGTTCAAGCGAACGATATAACGCCATTTATTGCGGGTTGACCCCGGAGGCTCAAAGCCCTCCGTAAGCTGTTTATTGACCGAAGAAGATGACCCGGCTGAGGAAAACATAATCCGCCTCGGTGGCCATCAACCCGACGAGCACCAGCAAACACAACGGTGGCACCAATATGGCGTAGACCATGGCCAACCGTTCCCAGGCCATGTGCATGAAGATGGAGACAATTAAACCTGCCTTCAACAACATGAAAGTGATAATCAGGGCCCACCGAAGGTAGCCATGGAAGTGAAAGTAATCGACCAGATACGACATCGTGCTGAGGACGAATAACAGCCCCCAGATTTTGAGGTACAAACTGATCGGATGTTGTTGACCCTGAGCATGCGCCATCACCCGTGCTCCTCTACCATAAATAGAAGAAAGCAAAAATAAACACCCACACCAAGTCCACGAAGTGCCAGTAAAGCCCGGCTATTTCGACGTTCTGATAGTTTCCGGAGCGCTCATAATCTCCTCGCATGACTTTCATCGCCACAATGCTGAGATAGATGGCGCCGATTGACACATGCAGTCCGTGAAAACCGGTAATCATGAAGAAGCTGGCCCCAAATTGCGCCGCGCCCATGGGGTTCCCCCAGGGACGCACGCCTTCGGCGATAAGCTTGCTCCATTCAAATGCCTGCATGCTGACGAAGGTCACGCCCAAGGCAGCGGTCGCCAGCATCAGGGCTGTGGTTTTCGCGCGATCACGGCGATAGGCGAAGTTAACAGCCATGGCCATGGTGCCGCTGCTGCTGATCAGCACAAAGGTCATGATGGCAATCAGAATAAGCGGGATTTCTCTACCGCCAATCGTCAATGCGAACACTTCACTGGGGTTCGGCCAAGGGGCGGTGATGGTCATGCGGACCGACATGTAGCCGGTTAAAAAACAGGTGAATATAAACGTGTCGCTAAGCAGGAATATCCACATCATCGCCTTGCCCCAGGGGACCTGCCTGAAAGCCTCCCTATCCGAGGCCCRGTCGCTGGCGATGCCCTGCCATCCCGGCGCAGGCGGCGGGCTTGGTGGATTGGATGAACTTGACTCGGCCGGTGCTAATGGGTGCGATGCCATGGCTTTTCACCTCAGGCCGCAGAATCTGGCGATGGCTTCATAGGTTTGCGGCGTGCTGGTCAGCAGCGCGAAGAGCACGAACCAAAGACCCAATAAGTAGTGCCAATAGGTGGTACAGAGCTCTACGCTGACGCGCAGTTGCGGCAACGGCACGTGACGCAGGAATTTAGCGACGGTTATGCCCCAGGCAATCAGCCCGCCCAGCAGGTGAAGGCCATGCACACCGGTCAACAGGTAGAAGAAACTGTTGGCCGGATTACTGGCGACAAAGTAGCCCCAGGCGACAAACTGCTGCCAGACCCAGAGTTGCCCCACCAGAAAGGCAATTGCAAATACACCGCCCACTACAAAACCCATGGCCGTTGCGTCCAGTCGAGCCTGTCGGGCGGCCATGCGCGACCACTGCAGTGCGATGCAACTCAGTACCAGAAAAGCCGAATTCACCCACAACGGCCATGGGTTGGCTAAAGGCGCCAAGGGGTCTGTCAGGGGTAGCCAGTCGGCCATTTGTGAGCGGGCAATGAAGGCGAGCAGGAAGAGAAAGAATAACGAACTCACCACAGCCAGAAACAAGCGCAGGCCTACCCTTGCGGTTCGGCTTCTATCGGCGTCGGCCTGAATACCTTCAGGATCGCGATTCCAACTGCCGCCGGGGTCAGCGTCGTCGGCGTTTCTCAATAGCAGTCTGTTCATGTTTTAACGTCCGCTATCTTGGTTCCGGCACTGAGTTGCCGCATTTGCTCCAGCTCCTCGGCAGAGACCGTTTGCGGCACGAAATCCTGCTCTATCCCCGGCACGCTGTAGTCATAGGCCCAGCGATGCACCACCGGCAGTTTCGCTCCCCAGTTACCGTGTATCGGTGGAGTGTTAGGCGTTTGCCATTCCAGGCTGGCCGCGCCCCAGGGATTACTGCCTGCGGGCTTACCTTTAAATACACTCCAGGCCAGGTTGAACACGAACAGCAACTGGGAAACGCCGACGGTCAATGCGACCACCGTAATAAACGCATTCAACTCTTGCGCCGACTGCGGGATGAACGCGTAGTTTTCATAGGCATAGTAACGGCGCGGCATACCCTGGAAACCCAAGTAGTGCATGGGGAAGAAAATGGCGTAGGTACCCAGAAAGGTAATCCAGAAATGCAGCTTGCCCAGGGTGTCGTTAAACATGCGCCCGGTGACTTTCGGAAACCAATGATAGATGCCGCCGAACACCACCAGTACCGGTGCGACCCCCATGACCATATGGAAATGTGCGACGACGAAATAGGTGTCCGAGAGCGGAATGTCCACGATCACATTGCCGAGAAACAACCCGGTCAAACCACCCACCAGGAAGGTGACGATAAAGGCCAGGGCAAACAGCATCGGCACGGTCAGATGAATGTCGCCCCGCCACAGGGTCAACACCCAGTTGTAGACTTTCAGTGCAGTCGGCACCGCGATGATCAAGGTGGTGACGGCGAAGAAAAAGCCAAAGTACGGGTTCATCCCGCTGACATACATATGGYGCGCCCAGACCACAAAGCTGAGCACGCCAATCGCGATAATCGCCCACACCATCATTCGGTAGC
>NZ_JBFTMK010000378.1:0-4960 GCF_056396965.1 Pseudomonas sp. 05N434 | reverse complement strand
GAACTCGCTGTTGAGCTTGCCCGCCAGATCCGAAACACGTGCAGCATCAGGCTTGCCGTCAGGCGTCAGCGTGGTTTCCAGCAACTGCTGGTAGAGAATCGAGGCGCCTTGCGACTGATTGCTCTGATACTTCTGAAAGGCCTGCCAGCCGAACACGATGACCAGCGCCAACAGGCCGCCAGTAACCAGGGGCTTGCCGTTGCGTGTCCACCACTCCTTCAACTCCGCCACATGTTCGTCTTCGGTACTCGACACCCCAATACTCCTTAATCGCTAAATCGGCTGTTTGACAGCTTCAACCCTGCACGACGCAGGTGGCCAGGTGTGCAGCAAGCGCATCCCAGGCAATGCTTTGTTGTTCGCCCTGGCCACGCAGGGGTTTGAAACCTACCACTTGCTGGGCCATTTCGTCGTCACCGAGGATCAATGCGTACAGCGCACCGCTCTTGTCGGCTTTCTTGAACTGGCTTTTGAAGCTGCCGCCCCCGGCATTGATTTGCAGGCGCAGGTTGGGCAGTTGATCACGAACACGCTCGCTCAGGGTCAGACCGGCCAGCTCGGCAGCTTCACCGAAGGCGCAGAGGTAGACGTCGACCTGACGGGAGATCTCTTCGGGGATCTGCTCCAGGGTTTCAAGCAGCAGCACCAGACGCTCGATGCCCATGGCGAAACCTACGCCCGGGGTCGGCTTGCCGCCCATCTGCTCCACCAGGCCGTCGTAACGACCACCGGCACATACCGTGCCTTGGGCGCCCAATTGGTCGGTGACCCATTCGAATACGGTCTTGCTGTAGTAATCCAGCCCGCGAACCAGCTTCGGGTTGATCACATAAGGAATGCCGGCGGCGTCCAGGCGAGCCTTGAGGCCCTCGAAGTGCACGCGGGATTCTTCGTCGAGGTAGTCGGCCATTTTCGGCGCGTCGGCCAGCACCGCTTGAGTGTCGGCGTTCTTGGTATCCAGGACCCGCAGCGGGTTGGTCTTCAGACGGCGCTGGCTGTCTTCGTCCAGTTGATCCAGGCGAGCGGTCAGGTACTCGACCAGTGCTTCGCGATAACGACCACGGGATTCGGCAGTGCCCAGGCTGTTGAGTTCGAGCTTGACCGCATCGCGGATACCCAGCTCGCCCCACAGGCGCCAGGTCAGCACGATCAGCTCGGCGTCGATGTCCGGACCGTCGAGGTTGAAGACTTCACAACCAATCTGGTGGAACTGGCGATAACGGCCTTTCTGCGGACGTTCGTGGCGGAACATCGGGCCGATGTACCAGAGTTTCTGCACCTGGCCGCCGCCGGTAATGCCGTGTTCGAGCACCGCACGCACGCAGGCCGCTGTGCCTTCAGGGCGCAGGGTCAGGGAATCGCCGTTGCGGTCTTCGAAGGTGTACATCTCTTTTTCGACGATGTCGGTCACTTCACCGATGGAGCGCTTGAACAGCTCGGTGAACTCGACGATCGGCATGCGGATCTGCTTGTAACCGTAGTTATCCAGCAAACGCGAAACGGTGCCTTCGAAATGACGCCACAGGGGAGTCTGTTCGGGCAGGATGTCGTTCATGCCACGAATGGCTTGCAGAGACTTGCTCACTTTAAATCCTTAAATTCGTTCGGCTCTTCAGTCAGGCTCAGCCGCGAGCGATTACAGCCGCGTCGGCTTCGACCTTTTCGGCCGCTTTCTGGCGGATCAAGCGTTCAAGCTCATCCACCAGATTGTCATTCGTCAGTTTCTGCGACGGCTTGCCGTCGATGTAAATCAGGTTTGGTGTGCCGCCGGTCAAGCCAATATGGGCTTCCTTGGCTTCACCCGGCCCGTTGACCACGCAACCGATTACCGCGACATCCAGCGGCACCAGCAAGTCTTCGAGACGCCCTTCCAGCTCGTTCATGGTTTTGACCACATCGAAGTTCTGCCGCGAGCAGCTCGGGCAGGCGATGAAGTTGATGCCACGGGAACGCAGGTGCAGGGATTTGAGAATGTCGTAGCCGACTTTCACTTCCTCGACCGGGTCGGCCGCCAACGAGATGCGAATAGTATCGCCAATCCCTTCGGCGAGCAGCATACCGAGGCCCACGGCGGATTTCACTGTGCCTGAACGCAAACCACCGGCTTCGGTGATGCCCAGGTGCAACGGCTGGACGATTTCCTTGGCCAGCAAGCGGTAGGCTTCAACGGCCATGAACACGTCGGAAGCTTTTACGCTGACCTTGAAGTCCTGGAAATTGAGGCGTTCGAGGTGTTCGACGTGACGCAGGGCGGACTCGACCAGCGCGGCCGGAGTCGGCTCACCATATTTCTTTTGCAGGTCTTTTTCCAGGGAACCGGCGTTCACGCCGATACGGATTGGAATCCCGCGATCACGGGCGGCATCGACCACCGCACGTACGCGGTCTTCACGACCGATGTTGCCTGGGTTGATGCGCAGGCAATCGACGCCCAGTTCGGCTACGCGCAGAGCGATCCTGTAGTCGAAGTGGATGTCAGCCACCAACGGCACCTTGAYCAGTTGCTTGATCTTGCCGAAGGCTTCGGCGGCGTCCATGTCCGGCACCGAAACCCGAACGATATCGACGCCGGCGGCTTCCAGACGATTGATCTGGGCCACGGTGGCGGCCACGTCATTGGTGTCGCTGTTGGTCATGCTCTGCACAGCGATGGGCGCATCGCCGCCAACAGGCACGTTACCGACCCAGATTTTCCGGGATTCGCGACGCTTGATTGGAGATTCGCCGTGCATGACTTATTGACCTAACTTCAGGCGAGCAGTCTCGCCACTGGTGAACGGAGCGACATCAACCACCTGCCCGTTGTAGCTGACCTGCGCGCCACGGGCAAAGCCCAGACGCACGGCAAAGGGCGGCTTGCCGCTGACGGAAACACTTTCGCCTTTACGCTTGAGACCACTCAACAACACTTTACCCGTGCCGTCGGTCACTTGAGTCCAGCAATCGGCGCTGAATTGCAGTTGAACCTGGCCCTGGCCCGCAACCGGAGCTGCTGGAGCTGCTGGAGCTGCTGGAGCAGCAGCTGCAACGGCCGGCGCAATCGGAGCCGTCGCAACCGCTGCCGGTACAGCGGCAACAACTGGCGCTGCCGGTGTCGCGACAACCGGAGCAGTATTGTGGGCCGGAGCCGCAGGTGTTGCTACCGGGGCTGCTGGAGCGGGTGTTGGCGCCGGCGCGCTTGCTTCGGCGTTGGCAGGCTCCTCCGCCTGCGGCAACGCCAGAGGCGTTTCACCTTCAGACTCACCTTGCGCAACCGCCTGGTCTTCCGGCTCGTCCAGCGGATGGATCTGGGTGGTGCCATCGGCGCCTTCGACTTCAACGTGTTCCGGAGCCAGGCTGACCAGGTCCTTGGTGCGCGATGAGGTTTGATCCTGCCACCAGACAAAACCACCACCAATCACCGCGATCAGCAACAGCAGGCTGACAATTCGCAAAATGGTGTGGGAAACCCGAACCGGCTCTTCGATACGCCCCAGGCTGTGGACGTTGCTGCCCTGGGAGTCGGTGCCGGTGGATTGGTCGAACTGCTGAACCAGAACAGCCTGGTCCATGCCCAGCAATTTGGCGTACGCGCGAATATAGCCACGAGCAAAGGTGTGGCCAGGCAGCTTGTCAAAAGCGCCGGCTTCCAGATTACTCAGGGAATTGACGGTGAGGTTGAGCTTGAGGGCCACTTCGGCCAGCGACCAGCCATTGCTTTCGCGGGCCTGGCGCAAAGTCTCACCGGGGTTAACGCGATTCGCTGCTACAACTTCGGGATGCGCCGCTTTCATCATTGCTCCGACAGGTATTGCTGATATTCCGGCGTACCGGGATAGAGTCGTTTTAATTGCAGGCCATAACTGGCGGCCTTGTCGCGATCTTCAAACACTTTTGCCAGCCGAACGCCGAGCAATAGACTACGTGCATTTTGCTCGGTGAGCAGGCTAAAACGATCGTAATAGTCACGCGCGGGCACATAATGCCTGTCTTCGAATGACAACTCAGCCATTTCCAGCAAGGCACGTGGCTGTTGGCGGTTCAAACGCAGGGCTTTTTCCAGTTGCTGGCGAGCCAGGTCACGCTGGCCCAGCTTTGAAGCGGTCATGCCGAGGTTCTCGAAAACCCGCGAACGCTCAGGATACAGAGTATCGGCGGCCGCCTGTTCAAAGCGCTCGTACGCCTCTTTGTAACGTTTTTCTTCGAACAGAAAACTGCCGTAGTTGTTCAGGATTCGCGCATCGGCGGGACGGGAAGACAGCGCCTTGCGAAAATGCTGATCGGCCAGTTCCGGCTCCATCTCGGCCTGGAACACCAGCCCCAAGGCCGCGTTGGCGTCAGCATCCGAGTCATCCAGTTCCAACGCTTTCTTCAGCGGGACCTTGGCGCGCTCGGTCATGCCCTGCTGCAAGTACCCCAGGCCCAGCTGCACGTAGGCGGCACGCGCTTCATCACGGCCCTTGCTGGTCTTCATCGGGTTGAAATCGCCCGACAGGACACAACCAGCACACAGGCTGGCCAACAGCACAAGCAGCGCGAAGCGCAGGGACATAGAGATCCTCTCTTAATTATTGTTCGCAGCGTTTTGCGGCATATCGTTGTCGGCGCTCAACTCACGCACGGCGATATAACGTTCGCTGCGACGGGTGCGATCCAGCACCTGCCCTACCAATTGGCCACACGCGGCATCGATGTCTTCACCGCGAGTGGTACGCACGGTGACGTTGAAGCCTGCATGGTGAAGCTGATCCTGGAAACGGCGAATCGCATTGTTGCTCGGACGCTCGTAACCGGAGTGCGGGAACGGGTTGAACGGAATCAGGTTGATCTTGCACGGAACATTCTTGAGCAACTCGATCATTTCGACCGCGTGTTCGACCTTGTCATTGATGTCCTTGAGCAAGGTGTACTCGATGGTCAGTACGCGCTTTTCGCCCAGGGACGACATGTAGCGCTGACACGATTCCAGCAGCATCTTAAG
>NZ_JBFTMK010000377.1:0-4964 GCF_056396965.1 Pseudomonas sp. 05N434 | reverse complement strand
CCGCCGGACAGGTWCATGATTTTCTGCGCCGCGTTGGGCGTCTTCACCTTCAGCGCCTTGATCTGCTTGTCGGCGTTGCCCTTTTCCCACAGCCCGCGCAACAGGCAACCGAAGGTGGAATGAGCACCACGAGCACTGATGTTGATGTTCTCGGCGACACTGGCGAGCGGCAGGATGCCCTCCTTCTTGCGGTCCTCGGGGCACAGCAGAATCCCCGCCGCAATGGCATCGCGCGGTGAGCGCAGTTTCAGTTCATGTCCACGCAACTCCAGGCGTCCGGCCGTGTTGCGGGTAAGTCCACTGAGCATGCGAAACAGCTCGGTGCGGCCCGCGCCAACCAAGCCGAACAGACCCAGAATCTCGCCCTTGTGCACCTCGAAACTCACCGGTTCACGCAAACCCGGCCCCAGTAAACCGTCAACCTTGAGCGCCACTGCGCCACGCGGGCGGCTGCGGTAATCGTAGATGTCCTGAATGTCGCGGCCGACCATGCACGTCACCAACTGGTCATGGGTCAGCGCGCTCATGTCCTCGAAGGTGCGCACGAAGCGACCGTCCTTGAACACCGTTACCGCGTTGCAGATGCGGAAGACCTCTTCCATGCGATGGGAGACGTAGAGCACCACTTTGCCTTCGTCGCGCAGACGACCGATGATCGCCATCAAGCGATCGATCTCCCGCGCCGACAGGCTGCTGGTGGGTTCGTCGAACGCAATCACATGCGCGCCACGGGACAGCGCCTTGGCGATTTCCACCAGTTGCCGCTGACCGAGGGACAAGCGCCCGACTTTCTCTTGTGGATCGATTTCATCGGCCAGGCCTTTGAGGCAGGCCAGTGCCTGTTGCCGCAAAACGCTGCGATTGATCAGGCCGAAACTTGCCGGCAGATGCCCAAGAAACAGGTTCTCGGCCACGGTCATTTCCGGCACCAGGTGCAGCTCCTGATGGATCACCGCGACCCCGCTGCCAATGCTGTCGGCAGTGGATTTGAAGACCCTCGTCTGCTCGCCGATCCGCAGGTCGCCGCTGCTCGGCGTGTAAGCACCGCCGAGGATCTTCAGCAGTGTGGATTTACCGGCGCCGTTCTCGCCCATCAAGGCATGAACCTGCCCCGGATGCGCGACGAAGCTGATGCCGTCCAGCGCCTTCACCCCGGGAAAGGTTTTGCCGATCCCGTTGAAGCGCAGGCTGCCGCCAATGCGCTGTTCATCTGTTTGTACGTGTGCGTGCATAACCCACCTCATCACACCGATCAGGCGGCCCCGTCACCGGGGCCGCCAATGAAATCAACCGACCCTCAATTCCACAGGCCGATCTTTTCCAGTTCCTGCTTGAAGTTGTCGCGCGTGATCAGCGTCACGTCGTCCATGGCGGTGTATTTCGGCGGTTCTTTGCCGGTGGTGACCCACTCGTGCATCATGCTGGCGGTGTTGTAGCCCTCGATGTGCGGGCTCGGCAGCATCGAGCCGAAGAAGCCGCTGTTGGCTTTCTTCAGTTCGCCGATGGCATCGGTGSCGTTGATGCCGATACCGATTACGTTGGCGGCGGCAAAACCGGCGCTTTCGGTGGCGCGCACGCCGCCCAGCACGGTGTTGTCGTTCATCCCGCCGATGATCAGGTTTTTCGCCCCGCTCGGGAGCTTCACCAGCGCCGAGTTGGTGGCGTCCATGCTGCCAGGTACGTCGAGGGTTTTCAGGGCCGAGAACAGAATGTGGTCTTTCGGCATCCCGGCGTCTTCCAGGGCTTTAACCGAACCGTCGGTGCGTTTCTTGCCGGTATCGAGTTCGTTGAAGGTGTTGATCACCGCATAGGTTTGTTTCCAGTCCCAGCCGCGCTTTTTCGCTTCGGCGGCCATGGCGGCACCCTGCTTCTGGCCAACTTCGAAAGCTGCCATGCCGAGGTATGGCACGTCCTCCATGAACTTGCCGCCGGCATCGACGAAACGGTCATCGACAGCGATCACTTTCAAACCGTTGAGCTTGGCCTTGGCCATGATCGCCGGGCCGAGGGAGACGTCCGGCGGGCAGATCACGAAGCCCTTGGCGCCGTTCGCCGCCAGGCTGTCGATGGCCGAAAGGGTTTTCTCGCCATCAGGCACAGCGATCTTGATGACGGTGAAGCCCTTGTCCTTGGCGGCCTTTTCAGCGAAGGCCCACTCGGTCTGGAACCAGGGCTCTTCGGCCTGCTTGACCAGAAAACCGATCTTCACTTCCTCGGCCGCCA
Source organism: Pseudomonas sp. 05N434 (assembly GCF_056396965.1). Lineage (NCBI taxonomy): Bacteria > Pseudomonadati > Pseudomonadota > Gammaproteobacteria > Pseudomonadales > Pseudomonadaceae > Pseudomonas > Pseudomonas sp. 05N434. Next base: position 2,741 of record NZ_JBFTMK010000377.1, on the reverse strand, counting down.
GCAACGTACTGCTCAGGCTGACCGCGGTGACCGCCAAAGCGGCACAGCACAGGGAACGGATCCCACGACGACGTTTCATAAGCTGACTCCTTGTTATTTTTTTTGAGCGTTAGTTGAAAGCCAATACAGCGGTCGAAGCATGTAGCCAATAGTCATATCGTATGATGATTGTATTTCAGGCGTAGTTTTTCGCCTGAAACCCAAGTTATTCAGTCGTGGTACATGACCGAACGACCACCATCGATGGTGATGCACGAAGCGTTGATGAATGGCGCCTCATCGCTGGCCAGGAACACGGCAGTCATCGCCACTTCGATTGGCTGACCGATGCGGCGCGGTGGATGCAAGTCGAAGGCCCGTTGACGTTCGGCATGAGGGTCGGCAAAGCCGTTCCAGTAGTCGACGTTCAGTTGGGTTTCGATATAGCCCGGTGCGATGGCGTTGACGCGAATGCCCTTGGGTGCGTATTCGATGCCCAAGGCGCGGGTCAGCCCGAGCAAGCCATGCTTGGCCACCGGGTACGGGAAGCAGCCGGGAATGATGTGAGTGGAATGGGTCGAGGCGATGTTGATGATGCTGCCGATGCCCTGCTCGATCATCTGCGGCAGCACGGCTTTGCAGCCATACCAGGCGCCGTCCAGGTCGATGGCGAAGCAACGATGCCAGTCGTCCTCGGTCATTTGCAGCGGATCACGGAACACGTTGACCCCGGCGCAGTTGACCAGCACGTCGATGCGACCGTGAAGCTCAATGGCCAACTTGGCCATGGCGTGCAGGTCTTGCTGGCGCGATACGTCGGCCTTGATCGCCACGACATCCGCGCCTTGTTCACGCCAATGCGCCGCGACTTTTTCGACTTTCTCGGCCTGGATATCGCTGATGACCAGCTTGGCTTGCTGGGACGCAAAGGTCGCGACAATCGCTTCGCCGATCCCCTGAGCGGCGCCGGTCAACAGCACGACCTTGTTTTTCAGGCGCTCACCCTTCGGCGGTTCGGGCACCGGTGGCAAGGAAAGGGGTTCAGCCATGGATCAACACTCCTGTTCGAGGGCACGACGAAAACCGGACATCTGTCGATGTCCGGTCAAAAGGCTTTTTGGAATAGGCAGGCAGGCGTGCAAACGCCCGGGCGCCGGGGCGGCCTGAAGCACTGTCACCCCAAGGGAGGACGGTGGAATATCGCTGCATCACTTCACCTGTTTTGTTTTTTTAAGTGTGAGTGCGTGTAACTGATGGGGCCGACTATAAACCCGGCCACCAACAAATCTCAATATATAATTTTGCATCCCATATTTTGGGATTTATCCTGCAAATCTCTGACAGGGCTTTCCGGGCACATCGACTCGAACCGACAACACCGCACCATCCAATGGATGGTTGAGCGGGCTCGCCGCACTGGTGATGTACAAGGTTTTGAAGTCTTCGCCACCAAACACGCAACTGGTGGGGCGACTGACAGGCAGTTCGATCACCCGATCGACATGACCGTCCGGGCTCAGCCTGAGCAAGCAACTGCCGTCCCAGCGGGCGTTCCAGATATAGCCCTCGGCATCCATCGCCGAGCCGTCGGGGCCACCCCGTTCGTGGGGGCCAAACCAGACGCAGGCGGTGTCGAGGTTGCCGTCGGTATGGATGAAATGTTGGTACAACGTACCGTCGAGGCTGTCGGCGAAATACAGGGTTGTGCCGTCGTCGCTCCATAGCAATGTGTTGGGGATGCCGAGCCCTCGAAGCAGCGGCGTGACCCGAGCATCGCGGTCGATGCGAAACAGGCCACCGGAGCGGCGCACGATCGGCAAATCTTCGCCCTGCTCGCCGATGTTGTTTTGCATGGTGCCCAGCCAGAGCCGGCCCAAGGCATCGCAGCGGGCTTCGTTGGCGCGATTGCCGGGTTGCGGATCGGCCACACAGAGCAAGGTCAGCCGAGGCTCCAGGCCGGGAGAGTTCAGGTCCAGCCGATAAACCCCACTGCTCAATGTCACCAGGGCATCGCCACTTTCGCAGGGGATGAATGCGGACACGTGTTCCGGCATCTGCCAGATTTCCACATTGGCGCCGATCAATCGCAGCGCCTGTTGGCCGGCGATATCGACCCAGTACAGCGCCTGGGTCGGTGCATCCCAGAACGGACCTTCACCGAGTCGCGCACGGTGTTCGGTAACCGCAGTCCACGTCATGAAACCTCCTTTTTATGCTTTTATGTGGGAGCGAGCCTGGTCAGCTTGCCTTCTTGTCAGCCATGACTTGGGGGTAAAACCGTTTGATCGCCAGGTCGGCGTTATCGATCAGGGTCATGCAGGCCCACACACCCCGCGCAGCATCCCGGGCGGCGATGGCGTCGGCCATGTCTTTGTGAATCGGCAAGGTGCGGCGCAGTTCGTCCGGGTCGGCGGCAGACACTTCGAACGACACCGCCAGCAGCGCGCCGAGGGCCGGGACCATTTGTTCGATGAATTGATTGTGGCTGGCGGCGAGGATGCACTCATGGAAGAACTGGTCGGCGCGGTTGTAATCGATGCCGCTGTCTACGGCTCGTTCCAGCGCGTTGTAGGCCTGAAGCACGGCTTGCACTTGTTCCACCGTCGCGCGCTCGCAGGCCCAACGCACCGCCATCGGTTCGATGGTACGACGCAGGTCAAGCAAGTCGTCGACGAAGTTTTCCGGCAAACCGCTGCGCGACAGCCAGCCGACGACTTGTGGATCGAAGAGGTTCCAGCGCCGTACCGGCAACACCCGCGTGC
>NZ_JBFTMK010000376.1:0-4967 GCF_056396965.1 Pseudomonas sp. 05N434 | reverse complement strand
GGCAACTACATCATCTCCCTGGGCAATCTGTGCCGCTGGCTGGCCCAGCAGGCCGAGAACCTGGGCGTGGAAATCTACCCGGGCTTCGCCGCCCAGGAAGCGCTGTTCGACGAGAACGRCGTAGTCCGCGGGATCATCACCGGCGATCTGGGCGTTGACCGCGAAGGCAATCCGAAAGAAGGCCTGTACACCCCAGGCATGGAACTGCGCGCCAAGTACACGCTGTTCGCCGAAGGTTGCCGCGGCCACATCGGCAAGCAGCTGATCAAGCGTTTCAACCTCGACAGCGAAGCCGACGCCCAGCATTACGGCATCGGCCTGAAAGAAATCTGGGAAATCGACCCGGCCAAGCACCAGCCTGGCCTGGTGGTCCACACCGCCGGCTGGCCGCTGGACATCATGGGCACCGAGAACACCGGGGGCTCGTTCCTCTATCACCTGGAAAACAACCAGGTGGTGGTCGGTCTGATCGTCGATCTTTCCTACAGCAACACCTTCCTGTCGCCGTTCGATGAGTTCCAGCGCCTCAAGCATCACCCGGTGCTCAAGCAATACCTGGAAGGCGGCAAGCGCGTCAGCTACGGCGCTCGCGCCATCTGCAAAGGCGGCCTGAACTCGCTGCCGAAAATGGTCTTCAAGGGCGGCGCTCTGATCGGTTGCGACCTCGGCACCCTGAACTTCGCCAAGATCAAGGGCAGCCACACGGCGATGAAGTCCGGCATGCTCGCCGCTGACGCGGTGGCCGATGCGCTGTTCGCCGATCTGGACGGCACGCAAGAGCTGACCACTTATGTCGAAGCATTCAAGAAGAGCTGGCTCTACGACGAACTGTTCGCCAGCCGCAACTTCGGCCCAGCGATCCACAAGTTCGGCGCCATTGTCGGCGGCGGTTTCAACTGGATCGACCAGAACATCTTCGGCGGCAAACTGCCGTTCACCCTGCACGACACCAAGCCGGATTACGCGTGCCTGAAACTGGCGGCCGACTGCAAGAAGATCGACTACCCGAAACCGGACGGCAAGATCAGCTTCGACAAACTCAGCTCGGTGTTCATCTCCGGTACCAACCACGAAGAAGAGCAGCCGTGCCATCTGAAGCTGGCCGACGCGAGCATCCCGATCAGCAAGAACCTGCCGCTGTACGATGAACCTGCCCAGCGTTACTGCCCGGCCGGCGTGTACGAAGTGGTCACCCAGGAAGACGGCGAGAAGCGCTTCCAGATCAACGCCCAGAACTGCGTTCACTGCAAGACCTGCGACATCAAGGACCCTGCACAGAACATCACCTGGGTGGCGCCGGAAGGCTCCGGCGGCCCGACTTATCCGAACATGTAAGTCGACCATCTGAACAACAAGGCTCCCTGAACGGGGGCCTTTTTGTTGCCCGCAATTCAAGCGTCACCACAAGAACCAGTGGATCAGGCAGCGCGCTCATCCCCCGGATTACGCTCGAAGTAGCGCTTGTACTCACGACTGAACTGCGACGTGCTCTGATACCCCACCCGATGCGCCACCTGGGCCACGCCCAATCCTTCGCCCTGCAGCAAGCGCTGGGCCTTGAGCAAGCGCAAACGCTTCAGATACTGCACTGGCGACAACAAGGTGCAGCGTTTGAAATGCTCATGAAACGTCGATGCGCTCATGTTGGCGCAACTGGCCAGGGCTTCGACGTTCAGCGGCTCGGTGTAATGCGCATGCAGATGGCTCAGGGAGGCCGCGATCCGGGCGAACTGCCCCTGTTGCTCCACCAGCGCCCGCAATACATCAGCTTGCGGCCCACGCAAGGCGACGAACAACAACTCACGCAATCGCGCCTGTCCCATAACCTGGCTCTCCAGCGGGTCGTGCAGACAGCGCAACAGCCGCTCAACACAACCCCGCATCGCATCATCGAGCACCGCCGAAGTCATGGACTCTGGCGTCTGCGCCGCGATACAGCGCCCCGACGCCAGCCCCATGGCCAACACCAACTCACCGAGCAACACCCGGTCAATGGCGATGGAAATGCCCAGCATCGGGCCATCGGGCGCGGAAAACGTCTCGCACTCGAACGGCACCGGCAGCGCCTGAATCAAATAATGCCCGGCACCGTATTCCAGAGTACGCGACCCCAGATACGCCAACTTACTGCCCTGGGCGATGATGACCAGGCTTGGCTCGTAGATTTGCGGGCCACGGGCCAAATCACAACTGGCCCGCAAAATCTGCACGCCCGGCAACGTGGTAGGCGTGAAACCATCGCGGGTGGTCAGCCGCTGGATCAGCGAAACCAGCGTGGCATTGGCATCGAGATGACGGGTCAACAACATGGAGAGCTCTTCACAAAAAAGTCGCGAAAAAAGGGATGAAAACATCATCGCAGGTCTGAACGCCAATGCGGCCAATCAACGGTGCATACCGGAGGATTAGGCATGACACCCGGAGGAATCGCCATGGCCGGTCACCCGTGCGGTGCCCAGAATGGCTCGCCTCACCTGTCACTGCTTTGCGAGGTTCACCATGTACACCGCCATCGGATACGCCGCTCAGTCGCCCACCACTCCCCTCGCCCCGATGAAATTCGAACGCCGCAGTCCACGGCCCGACGACGTCGCAATCGAGATTCTCTACTGCGGCGTCTGCCATTCCGACATCCACCAGGCGCGCAACGAGTGGGGCATTGCGGTTTACCCGCTGATGCCCGGCCATGAGATCGTCGGCAAAGTGACCGCCGTCGGCGCGAACGTTACTAAACACAAAGTCGGCGATCTGGTCGGCGTCGGTTGCATGGTCGACTCGTGCCGCCATTGCGAAGCCTGCCAGGCCGATCTGGAGCAATACTGCCTCGAAGGCCCGACCATGACGTACGCCACCCCGGACCGGGTCGATGGCAGCAACACGATGGGCGGTTACTCCGACAGCATCGTGGTCAGCGAGCACTTTGTCGTGCGCATCCCGGAGAAGCTCGACCTGGCCAGCGCCGCGCCGATTCTATGTGCCGGCATCACCACCTACTCGCCGCTCAAGCACTACGGCGTGAAGGCCGGTGACAAGGTCGGGATTCTTGGCATGGGCGGTCTCGGTCACATGGGGATCAAGTTCGCCAAGGCGATGGGCGCTGAGGTGACCTTGTTCACCCGCTCGGCGAGCAAGGCTGAAGAAGGTCGTCGCCAAGGCGCGGACCACGTGATCGTGTCCACCGATGCCGAACAGATGAAGGCCGCCGCCGGACAATTCGACTTCCTGCTGGACACCATTCCGGTGCAGCACGACCTCAACCCCTACCTCGATACCCTGCGTTTCGACGGCGTGCACATTCTGGTGGGCTTGATCGAGCCGATCGATCCGCCGGTGCATGCTGCCAAACTGGTATTGGGTCGTCGCATGCTGGCCGGCTCACTGATCGGCGGCATCGCCGAAACCCAGGAAGTACTGGACTTCTGCGCCGAGCACGGCATCTCCTGCGACATCGAAATGCTCGACATCCACCAGATCAACGAGGCTTACACCCGCATGATCGCCGGTGACGTGAAATACCGCTTCGTGATCGACATGGCGACGCTGAAACTCTAAACCTTCAGGCCCAATTCCGCCGACAGCCGGGCTGTGACCCCTTTGATCAGGGGAATCAGCTCGGCCATTTTTTCCAGCGGCATGTACGGCACGGTGCTGGCGATGCTGATGCCGGCGACAATGCGCTTGCTGGCATCGCGAATCGGTGCCGCCACGCAGCGAATCGATGGTTCGTTGTCTTCCAGGTCGAAGGCGTAACCGCCGGCCACGTACTCGATCATGCGCTGCTGAAACTGTTCCCAGGATTGCTCCGGGTGCTGTGGCCAGAACTGATTTTTCCCGCCCACCGGCAAGCTGATTTCATACAGCCGTTGCCATTCTTCCTGCGAGTCATCGAGCATCAGCGCCTTGCCGATCCCGGTACGCGCCAACGGCATGCGATGGCCGACCCGCGAACGCATTTCCGGGCCATTGCGCCCCGGATTCTTGAGCAGGTACAGCACCTCGTCGCCTTCACGAATCGCCAGGTGAATGGTGTCGCCGGTCAATGCCGACAACTCATCCAGATACGGCCCGGCCAGCGTCACCAACGGCAGCTCTTCGCGCGCCTGAAAACCCAGCTCGATCAGTTTCGGCCCCAACAGATAGCCGACCTGCGGCACCACCCGCAGATAACGCTCGTCCACCAGGCAACTGGCCAGACGATGGGTGGTGCTGCGCGTCGTGCCGATCAGCCGGGCGATTTCCTTGAGATCGCGGGCGCCACTGGCCACCGCCTGCACCACACCCAGGCCGCGAAGCAGTGTCTGGGTGCCGGTCGGCGCGGCGTCCTTGGCGATTTTTGGGGCGTCTTCCTGCATATCCAGCCTTTACCGTTGAGCGAGGGAACGGGCGGCATTATGGTCGCCGGACGGCTGCGACTACAACTTGATACGCTCGACCTTGCCCACCAGCAACACGTAGGACAGCGCACCCAGCAACGCCAGAACAGAGATATAGGTGATCGCCGGGGCAAACGAATCACCGGAGGCAAGGAAACCGATGACGATTGGCGTGGTAATCGCCGCCAGGTTGCCGATGAAATTGAACACCCCACCGGTCAGTCCGAGCAAGCGTGCCGGGGCCAGGGTCGACACCAGCGACCAGGTGATCGAGGCCAGACCGTTGCCGAAGAAAGCCAGCGCGAGGAAGGCAATCACCAGCGGCGTCGATTCGACGAAGTTGGCGCCGATGATCGAGGTGGAAATCAGCAGTCCGCCAATGCTCGGTAGCTTGCGGGCGAAGCCTACGGTGTAGCCGCGACGGATCAAAAAGTCCGAGAAGAACCCCGAGCACAGCACGCCGACAAACGCTGCGAGAAACGGCAGTGACGCCAGCAAGCCAGACTTGATGAAGTCCATGCCGCGATATTTCACCAGGTAAGTCGGGAACCACGTCAGGAAGAACCATAAAGTCGAATTGAGGCAGAACTGGCC
>NZ_JBFTMK010000375.1:0-4997 GCF_056396965.1 Pseudomonas sp. 05N434 | reverse complement strand
GCCTGCGCCCAGTTGCTCGGCGGCAGCGGCCACGGCGCGTTGGTTCGGGGTTTGGCCAACGCTGGTGAAGGACGTCGCATTACGCTCGACGGCCAGTTGAATGCCGTTGGTCGCGTAGTCGAGGGTGCCACCGATAAACAGGTAATCCGGCAGCACTGCTCCGAAGCGCCCTTCGATTCCGCCGGCCGCTTGCAGGATGTTGTACTGATTGCCGAGCAGGGTTTTCGCCTCGCCGGTGGTCAGCAGCGTCGGGCTGTTTTCCAGCGACAGGCTGACCGTTGCGCCGTCAATGATCGCCTTGCCGCCGGCGATGATCCGGTCGCTGCTGGTGGGCGACAGTTCTACGGCGTAGGTCGAACCAGGTTCGAAGGTCACGTCGCCCGCCACCTGCAAGGTGCCGATGGRATTGCCGGGGGCTACAGTACCGCCGCTTTTCGCGGTCAGTGCCGCGATGCTGCCGTTACCGCCAAGGATGCCGCTGTTGTTGACGGTGACGGCCGACAGCAGCGAACCGTTGATCGCCAATCGGCCCTGATTGACCAGGGTCGGGCCGGTGTAGGTGTTGGCGCCGGTCAGCACCAGCGTGCCGATGCCCTGCTTGGTCAGGCCGCCATGGCCGGAAATGTCGTTACGCCAATAGTCGAGCCCGCAATGCACGTCATTGCACACGCGCTCGGTGGGTTTGCCAGCATCGATGATCGCGCCGATACCCGGCAAGTCCGCGACAAACTGGCTGGAGCCGTAGGCGCCGTTGATGCGGAACTCCTCGTGAATGTCCTGCTCGGTGACGAACATCGCCGGGCCATCGATGCCTTTGCGCAGGTTGATCATGCCCCAGCCGTACAGTGCGTCGACGCCGGGTGCGCCGAGGTCGGTGGCGGTGGTGCGCAGCACGCTGGCAACTTGCGCGCCGGTCATGTACGGGAAGCGTTCCATCAACACTGCTACCGAGCCGGCAACGTGCGGCGCCGCCATCGAGGTGCCGTTGTAGTTGGCGTAGCCGGTGGTCAGGTTATCGGCATTGGTGCCACTGATGATCGAGCTATAGATGCGGCTGCCCGGTGCCGACACGCAGAAACTCGCGGTGTAGCCGCAGCGCGACGAGAAGGTGCTGATGGTGTAGAGGTCGGGGCTGTTGATGTCCGGGTTCTTCTGCAACGCGGCGACGGTCATCCAGTTCGGCGCGATCTGGGGGACGAAGTAACCGAGGCCGGCGATGGCGTCCGGGTTGTTGAGGTTGTAGTCGTTGCCGGCGGCGAAGATCGTGACGATGCCGCTGCGGGCCGCCGCAATGGCGCCGTCGTAGGCGCCGCCGGGTTTGGTCCCGAGCAAGGTCTGGATTTCGTTGAATTGCAGCTGCGCGTCCTGCACGGTGAAGTGCGGGTATGCCGGGTCCCGGCCTCCGAGGTCGAAGCGGTCGGTGATGCCGATGCCCCAGCTGTTGTTGATGATCCGCGCGCCGCTGGCGATCAGGGCGTCCCAGCCGGCCTTGTACACCGCGCCGTCGTTGCCACGGATGATGCCGTCTTCCGGGCCTGGGTCGCCGTTGTCAGCGCTGATGATTTGCGCGCCAAAGGCGACGCCGTGCATCGGTCCGCCATCGCGACTGCCCGCGGCGATCCCGCCAACGTGGGTGCCGTGGGCGCCGAGTTTGCCGTTGGAACCTACTGAAGGCGAACCGTCATAGAGAAAGGCGTCCCCGGCTTTGACCGGAATGTACGGATCGGTGTACTCGCGGATGCCACTGGTGACCAGGGTTATTACCTTGTTGGCCCCGGAAAACTCCGGGTGCAAGGCGTAGACCGGCTGGTCGAAGATCCCCAGTTTCACCCCTTTGCCGGTGTAACCGGCCGCATAGGCATCCTGAGCGTTGATCGCCCCCAGCCCCCAGTCGGCGTTGAACTCCGCGCTGCGCCAACTGTTCGGGTCACCGACCCTGCCGTTTTCCACGTAGGGTCCCGCGTGTGCGGTGCCCAGGGTTGCCAGTGCACAGAGCAAGGCAAGTTTGTTGTACTTGTTATCCATCAAGCTACCGTCCTTAGTTGTGTTGCAAAGATCCTTGGGCCTTCAAAGGCGTGTCTTGTCCTGCTACTAAAACTGCCAATTGAGACTCAGCCCTACTCCATGGCTCTTCTCGCGGCTGGCCAGTTGGCCGGTGTAATCGAGGTTCAACCGAATGTCCCGACTCGAGACCAGGCAGGCATGGGCGCCCACCAGCGCCGCATCACGAACCAGCGGCGAGCTCTGCACCGCGAACGGTGCGCCACCGCTGGCAAACGCCAGGTGTTCTTCGGAATCGGTGTTGCTCAGGTTGTGCTGCCAACCGAGGCTGCCGCTCAGGTCCAGCTGTGAAGTAGCGCGGGTCGGGGGTGGGACCGAACAGGAAACTGTCGTTCTTGTTGGTGTTGCCGACGTAGATTTGTGCGTTGAACGCCACGCCGTACATGCCGCTGCCATCCCGGGACGCGCCCATGGTGCCGGTGACGTGGGTACCGTGGGAGTCGTTTTGGGCGTTTAGCGTGCCGTCGACGTTGAACGCTTGACCATCGACATAGCTGCCGCTGGCCGTCACGGCGTGATAACGGTCGGCGGCGAATTCGGGATGGCTGGAATCGAAACCGGAATCCACCGCGCCGATTTTCACGCCTTTGCCGGTGATGCCGGCGGCATAGGCTTGATCGGCCTGCATCCGCCCCAGGCCCCAATCGCGCTGGAACTCCGCCGAACGCCAACTGGCCGGGTCACCGAGGGTGCCGGTTTCCAGGTACTGCGCCTGGGCCGAACCCGGCGCTGATGAAATCAAGAGCAGCAGCGTGCCGACCGACATCGGCTTGATCTGTACGTCCATGTGCATGAAATCTCGCTTTCTTGGCGTTTTTAGAGTTCTAGGCCCCAGGGGCGACGTGTTGCTGTGATTCTGTGGCGAGGGAGCTTGCTCCCGTTCGGTTGCGCAGCAACCGCCATTGGGTCTGCTTCGCAGCCCAGCGGGAGCAAGCTCCCTCGCCACACTGTTTTCTAACGGCTACTGTGCCCTCGCGCCCTGGCCGAACGCCTCATCCACCTTGGCCAAGTCCTGTTCGTTCAAGGTGCCGGCGTAGTAATGCAATTTGGTCCAGGCCATCAGATAGTCGTAGCGTGCCTGCGCCAGATCCCGGCGGGTGGTAAATAGTTGTTGTTCGGCATTCAATGCGTCGAGGTTGACCCGTTCACCACCCAGAATGCTTTGTTTGGTCGAGACCACCAGCGCTTCGGCCGAGGTCAGGGCCTTCTGATAAGCGCGCAGCTTGTTGACCCCCGACAGGCAGGCGCTGAACTGGCGGCGCAGCTGGATCAAGGTTTCCCGGGTCTTGCCGTCCAGCTCGTACTCAGCCTGTTCCATGTTGCGGCTGGCCTGCCGGGTCGAGGCCGAGACGCCACCACCGGCGTACAGCGGCATATTGACTTCAATACCGATGGTGTTGGTGTCGTAGCGCTGGTTGTAGGTGTTGCCGCTTTCCGATTCGTTCTGGCGCATCGAGGCGTAGGCGCTGACTTTCGGCAGGTGCCCGGCGCGGTTGCGTTCGACTTCATAGCGCGCCACTTCCACCGCCTGGCGCTGGGAAGCCAGGTTCGGGTTATTGGCCACCGCCATCTCGTGCCAGGTGTCGTAGTTGGCCGGTTGCAGGGTGAAGGTCTGGAAGTTCTGATCCAGTGGCGTCAGGTCGCCAATGTCGATGGCGGCTACACCCACCAGGGCGCCCAGTTCCCGCAGAGCCGCATCCTGTTCGTCCCGCGCCTCGATTTCCTCGGCGGTCGCCAGCTCGTAACGTGACTCGGCTTCGAGGATGTCGGTGCGCGTGCCTTCCCCTTGGCGGAACATCTGCTCGTTCTGCTGGAACTGCTCCTCGAAGGCTTTTTTCTTCGCGCGCGCGATGTCGATCTGGTCCTGGGCGAACAGCGCCTTGGTGTAATTCTCCAGCACGCGAACCAGCAGTTCCTGGCTCTTGCCACGGAAGTTTTCATCGGCGAACAGCGATTGCGCCACGCCTTTGCGATACGCAGCGTAAGCCTCGTAATCGAGCAACGGCTGTTGCAGGGTCAGGGTCGAGCCGTAACTGCTGTAGTTGCGATCTTCACTCTGGCTGTTACCGCGGGCATTCAGATTGGTGGCCTTGGAGGAGTTACGCCCCTTGTTGTAGTTGTAACCCAGCCTCGGCAACAGCCCGGCGCGGCCGATGTCGCGGTTTTCGAGGCCGGCATCGCGCTCCTTGATGGCACCGAGGAACACCGGATCATTGCGTAACGCTTGCTCGTAGATGTCGAACGGCCCCATGGCCATTGCGCTGTTGCACGTCAGCAACGCCAGGGTCGCTGCGAGCAGGGAAAGCTTATTCATACAACCGAACATCCTTATTCCTCGGTCAACGCGGAGCCTGCCCGGTCGAGCAGCGGTTTGAACAGATAGTTGAGGAGTGAACGTTCACCGGTGCGCACGAACATTTCTGCCGGCATGCCAGGCTTGATCACCAGGCCGTTGAGTTTTTCCATCGCCTGATCGCTGACGCTGCTGCGCAGCACGTAATACGGCGCACCGGTTTTCTCATCGACCATTTGGTCGGCGGAGATCAGGCTGACTTCGCCCGGCACTCGCGGGGTACGGCTCTGGTTGAACGCGGTGAACAGAATGTCCACCGGCAAGTGCGTGCCGACCTTGTCGATCAAGTTGATCGGCAAGTGCCCTTCCACTTCCAGGCTGGTGCCTTGCGGGACAATCTCCAGCAGGTTTTCGCCCTGGCGTACTACCGCGCCTTCGGTATGAACCCCAAGGTTGACCGCAATGCCATCGGCGGTGGCGACGATTTCGCTGTGTTGCAGGTCGAAGCCGGCGGAAGTCAGCTGCTCTTCCAGGGTCACGCTTTTGAGCTGCGCGTCGGCCAGTTGGCTGCGGACTTCCTTCTGGTATTCCTCGCTGTGCTGTTGCAGCTTCAGTCGGGACTCGAGGATGCCCTGCTCCACCC
>NZ_JBFTMK010000374.1:0-5021 GCF_056396965.1 Pseudomonas sp. 05N434 | reverse complement strand
GGAGGACATTCCCAAACTGGCGGAAGAGTTCGGCCTGCGGGTGACCCTGGGGATCTGGATCAGCCCGGATCAGGAGCGCAACGAGCGCGAGATTCAGCGCGCCATCCAACTGGCCAACACCTCCCGCAGCGTGGTTCGCGTCGTGGTCGGTAACGAGGCGATCTTCCGCAAGGAAATCACTGCTGCCGAGCTGAGCGTGATCCTGGATCGCGTGCGCGCCGCCGTTAAGGTTCCAGTCACCACCTCCGAACAGTGGCACGTCTGGGAAGAACACCCGGAACTGGCCAAGCACGTCGACCTGATCGCAGCTCACGTTCTGCCCTACTGGGAGTTCATCCCTGTGGACAAGGCCGGCCAGTTCGTTCTCGACCGCGCCCGTGACCTGAAAAAGATGTTCCCGAAAAAACCGTTGCTGCTCTCCGAAGTCGGCTGGCCGAGCAACGGCCGTATGCGCGGTGGCGCCGATGCGTCGCCGGCGGACCAGGCCATTTACTTGCGCACACTGGTCAACAAGCTCAACCGCCAGGGTTTCAACTACTTCGTGATCGAAGCGTTTGACCAACCGTGGAAGGCCACTGACGAAGGCTCGGTAGGCGCGTACTGGGGCGTGTTCAACGCCGCGCGCCAGCAGAAATTCAACTTCGAAGGCCCGGTGGTCGCGATCCCGCAATGGCGTGTGCTGGCGATCGGCTCTGCCGTGTTGGCCCTGCTGTCCCTGACCTTGCTGATGATCGACGGCTCGGCCCTGCGCCAACGTGGTCGTACCTTCCTGACCTTTATCGCGTTCCTCTGCGGTTCGGTGCTGGTATGGATCGGTTACGACTACAGCCAGCAATACAGCACCTGGTTCAGCCTGACGGTAGGCTTCCTCCTCGCCCTCGGTGCACTCGGGGTGTTTATCGTTCTGCTGACGGAAGCCCATGAACTGGCCGAAGCGGTCTGGACCCACAAACGCCGGCGTGAATTCCTGCCCGTGGTGGGCGAATCAGACTACCGACCGAAGGTGTCGATTCACGTGCCCTGCTACAACGAGCCGCCGGAGATGGTCAAACAGACCCTCAACGCGCTGGCCAACCTCGACTATCCGGACTTCGAAGTCCTGATCATCGACAACAACACCAAGGACCCGGCGGTCTGGGAACCGGTGCGTGATTATTGCGAAACTCTTGGCCCACGCTTCAAGTTCTTCCACGTCGCACCGTTGGCCGGCTTCAAGGGTGGCGCACTGAATTACCTGATTCCCCATACCGCCAAAGATGCCGAAGTGATTGCGGTGATCGACTCGGACTACTGCGTCGACCCGAACTGGCTCAAGCACATGGTGCCGCACTTCGCCGACCCGAAAATCGCCGTGGTGCAATCGCCACAGGATTACCGCGACCAGAACGAAAGCACCTTCAAGAAGCTCTGCTACGCGGAATACAAAGGCTTCTTCCACATCGGCATGGTCACCCGCAACGACCGTGACGCGATCATCCAGCACGGCACCATGACCATGACCCGGCGCTCGGTGCTCGAGGAACTGGGCTGGGCCGACTGGTGTATCTGTGAAGACGCCGAACTGGGCCTGCGTGTGTTCGAAAAAGGTCTGTCGGCGGCGTACTACCACACCAGCTACGGCAAAGGCCTGATGCCCGATACCTTTATCGACTTCAAGAAACAGCGTTTCCGCTGGGCCTATGGCGCGATTCAGATCATCAAGCGTCACACCGCCAGCCTGCTGCGCGGCAAGGACACCGAGCTGACCCGTGGCCAGCGTTACCACTTCCTCGCGGGCTGGCTGCCGTGGGTGGCGGACGGCATGAACATCTTCTTCACCGTCGGCGCGCTGTTGTGGTCGGCGGCGATGATCATCGTGCCGCAACGGGTCGATCCACCGCTGCTGATTTTCGCGATCCCGCCATTGGCGCTGTTCGTGTTCAAGGTGGGCAAGATCATCTTCCTGTACCGCCGCGCGGTCGGGGTCAACCTGAAAGACGCCTTCTGCGCCGCGTTGGCCGGGCTGGCGTTATCGCACACCATCGCCAAAGCGGTGCTGTACGGTTTCTTCACCAGCAGCATTCCGTTCTTCCGCACACCGAAGAATGCCGATAACCACGGCTTCTGGGTGGCGATTTCGGAGGCTCGCGAAGAGCTGTTCATCATGCTGCTGCTGTGGGGCGCGGCACTGGGGATCTTCCTGGTGCAGGGTATACCCAGCAACGACATGCGCTTCTGGGTGACCATGTTGCTGGTGCAGTCGCTGCCGTACCTGGCGGCGCTGATCATGGCGTTCCTGTCGTCGCTGCCCAAACCTTCGGTAGAAGCTGCGCCGGTACCGGCGTAATCCGTTATTAGATAACGTCAAACGGCGGCCTTCGGGCCGCCGTTTTGCTTTAGAATGATCGCCTTTTTCAATGCCAACAAACTCGGTAGGAGCTGCTTCGGCAGCTCCTACATGTTTACCGTGCGCACCTCGGAGTTCTTACATGACGGCCCACGCCGACCTTTCGCCGACACTTCAACTCGCCATCGACCTGATCCGCCGTCCATCCGTGACGCCGGTCGACGCCGATTGCCAGAAGCAGATGATGCAGCGCCTGGGCGATGCCGGTTTTATGCTGGAGCCGATGCGCATCGAAGATGTGGATAACTTCTGGGCGACCCACGGCAAACATGACGGTCCGGTGCTGTGCTTCGCCGGTCACACCGACGTGGTGCCGACCGGTCCGGTGGCGGCCTGGCAGATCGATCCGTTCAACGCGGTGATCGACGAACACGGCATGCTCTGCGGCCGTGGCGCGGCAGACATGAAAGGCAGCCTTGCGTCCATGACCGTGGCAGCCGAGCGTTTCGTTGCCGACTATCCGGATCACAAGGGCAAGGTCGCGTTCCTGATCACCAGTGACGAAGAAGGCCCGGCCCACCACGGCACCAAGGCTGTGGTCGAGCGCCTTGCCGCCCGCAAGGAACGTCTGGACTGGTGCATCGTCGGCGAGCCGTCGAGCACGACCCTGGTGGGTGACGTGGTCAAGAACGGCCGTCGCGGCTCCCTCGG
The DNA here is from genome assembly GCF_056396965.1 of Pseudomonas sp. 05N434. Taxonomy (NCBI): domain Bacteria; kingdom Pseudomonadati; phylum Pseudomonadota; class Gammaproteobacteria; order Pseudomonadales; family Pseudomonadaceae; genus Pseudomonas; species Pseudomonas sp. 05N434. The sequence continues at coordinate 1,984 of NZ_JBFTMK010000374.1, read as the reverse complement.
CGCCAAATTGACCGTGCGCGGTGTGCAGGGCCACGTGGCGTATCCGCACCTGGCGAAGAACCCGATCCACCTCGCCGCCCCGGCGCTCGCCGAACTTGCCGCCGAGCACTGGGACCACGGCAACGATTTCTTCCCGCCGACCAGTTTCCAGATCTCCAACGTCAATTCCGGCACCGGTGCGACCAACGTGATTCCGGGTGATCTGGTGGCGGTATTCAACTTCCGCTTCTCCACCGAGTCCACCGTCGAAGGCCTGCAAAAGCGCGTCGCCGACATTCTCGACAAGCATGGCCTGGACTGGCACATCGACTGGGCGCTGTCCGGCCTGCCGTTCCTCACCGAGCCGGGCGCGCTGCTCGACGCGGTGTCGGCGAGCATCAAGGACATCACTGGTCGTGACACCAAAGCCTCCACCAGCGGCGGCACTTCAGATGGGCGCTTCATCGCGACCATGGGCACCCAAGTGGTTGAACTGGGCCCGGTCAACGCGACGATCCACCAGGTCAACGAGCGTGTACTGGCGGCCGACCTCGACGTGCTGACCGAAATCTACTACCAGACCCTGATCAAGTTGCTCGCCTGATGCTCGCCTGTCCGATCTGCAGCGAACCGCTGAACGCGGTGGACAACGGCGTGGCCTGCCCCGCCGGGCATCGTTTCGACCGCGCACGACAGGGTTACCTGAACCTGCTGCCGGTGCAGCACAAGAACAGCCGTGACCCTGGGGATAACCAGGCGATGGTCGAAGCCCGTCGCGACTTTCTGAACGCCGGCCATTACGCGCCGGTGGCCAAGCGTCTGGCGGAGCTGGCGGCCGGTTATGCGCCGCAGCGCTGGCTGGACATCGGTTGTGGCGAGGGGTATTACACCGCGCAAATCGCCGAAGCCTTGCCCAACGCCGATGGCTATGCTCTGGACATTTCCCGGGAAGCGGTCAAACGCGCCTGCAAACGCAACCCTGCGCTGACCTGGTTGATCGCCAGCATGGCGCGGGTGCCATTGGCCTCGGGCAGCTGCCAGTTTCTGGCCAGCGTGTTCAGCCCGCTGGACTGGGAAGAAGCCAAACGTCTGCTCAGCCCCGGTGGCGGCTTGATGAAAGTCGGGCCGACCAGCGGCCATCTGATGGAATTGCGTGAGCGGCTGTACGACGAAGTGCGCGAGTACACCGACGACAAGCACCTGGCGCTGGTGCCGGAAGGCATGGCGTTGCAACACAGCGAAACCCTGGAATTCAAACTGACGCTGGTCAATGGTCAGGATCGCGCGAATCTCTTGGCGATGACACCTCACGGCTGGCGCGCCAGTGCCGAACGCCGGACAGCAGTCATTGAACAAGTGGAACCGTTCGAGGTCACCGTTTCGATGCGCTACGATTATTTCGTTCTGCAGTAGTAGTTAGAGAACAACTTTAATTTTTGGTCTTGAGTAAAGGCTCAAGGCCGGCTAAATCCGCGAATGGATTTTTCAGACCCGCAGTGAGGACATCCATGCGCCAACCGGACATCGAGATTTACCTGAAAGACGCCGACGTCGATCACAAAGCCATCGCGGCCTGGCTCGGCGCGGCTCTAGGCCCGTGCACCGACTGGGTTCAGAAAGGCCAGACCTACAAGTGCAWGGCTGGTAGCGTGCCAGTGACCTGGCTGCCCAAAGCCGTAGGCAAATGGAACAGCCTGTACCTGGAAAGCGACCAGACCCCATGGGAAGACGACATCGCTTGCGCCCGCGCTGCATTTGCCGCATTGAACGTCGAAGTGCGTTGTGCGCCGGGTAGCTGGGTCGAGGAAGAAGGTGAGGAAACGGCAGATCGCTGGATTCGCATCAGTGTCGATGGTGAAGAAGAGATCACCTGGAAAACCGCGTAATCTGCGTAATCTGCGTAAGCATAAATCTGTAGGAGCGAGGCTTGYCCGCGAAGCTTTTAGCGCCAGTGATGACGCCTTCGCGGGCAAGTCGGATCGCCGCACCGCTCGCTCCTACAGGG
>NZ_JBFTMK010000373.1:0-5609 GCF_056396965.1 Pseudomonas sp. 05N434 | reverse complement strand
CCTCCACACCCAGCACACACAACAACACCCCAACAAAAAAAACTTACATATCCCTTTCGCTCGCCAATTGACGACACCAAGCAACACACACTATAAAACCCGCCTGAACATTAGACCAAAACAAAATCACATAGATAAACAAACCAATGCATCTCCAATAACGGAGACCTCAAACAACACACTCACAAGGATGACGAGTATGAACTTATGCAAGTGCATTGAGCCCGATAATATTCAGGCTTCTTATGATGCGGCAATCAATGAAGACCTAGCGAACGCGCCCCAGACAATACCAGGAGGCCGACAAAAACGCGCTGTAGGCGACCACACCAAATTCTGGAAAAAAGGTCGGACACTAAAAGTGGCTTTTCTGAGCACAAACCGTTGGTTCATCGAGGCCACACAAGGAGCAATCCACCAATGGATACCTGCCGTCTTTGACGTTCGCATCCTTTTCGTCGAAGGTTCAGAGGGTGATATCCGGATATCTGACGACTTCCATTCAGGGAATTGGTCCGTTGTTGGCACTGACGCACTGCTTGTACCTGAGCCGAACACAAAAATGGTCAAGAGAGGAGATCTATTCCAACCTGTTAAAAAAATTGGAAAAACCAAAAACCCGAACATCGCCTTATGACCGCACCTCAATCATGCACTACCCTATCCAGGCTGAACTTACTCTCGACGGTGTAGCGATAGCGCGTAACAATCGCTTATCTGCAAACGACGTAAAGCTGATGACAGAAATTTACAGCGGGAGATAAACCCAAACACTGTCAGGGGTGGATAAGCTGCCTCTGACAGTCAATATAAAGCTACACATTGTAGAGCCTTATACTTCATCCACACCGTCAATAAAAAACCCAGCCAATGCTGCTTCAACCATCAGGTCTCGACGCAAGCGCTCGCTCGTCAGCTACTCAAAGCTGCGGGCAAACGGCCGTACACTCAAAATCGCGCATAAAGCGCGGTTCACGAGCAATCGACAGCATTGAAGTGCCATATTAGCGGCTTAGACTGCAGGCCGATCGTTGCACCTATGTCGCATAGAACAGTCGATTGCCAAGACAAAAAGACAAACCCGACCACAGCCGACGCGAAACCGTCCGGTCATGGCATAATCCGTCACCTTTTATTTTCAGCACCTGCAAAGGGGGCAATTCCTTGACCGTTTCAAGCAAAACGTTGCACCTTTTCGGCATCAAAGCCTGCGACACCATGAAAAAGGCGCGCACCTGGCTCGATGAACACGCTGTCGGCTATGACTTCCATGATTACAAAGCGGTCGGAATCGACCGTGAACACCTGACCCAATGGTGCGAGGAGYACGGCTGGCAAGTGGTGTTGAACCGTGCAGGCACGACCTTTCGCAAGCTCGACGACGAACGCAAAGCCGATCTCGACCAGCCGAAAGCCATCGAACTGATGCTCGCACAACCCTCGATGATCAAGCGCCCGGTGCTCGATCTCGGTGWCAGAACCCTGATTGGCTTCAAGCCAGATATCTACGCGGCCGCACTCAAGTAAGGCAGCCCGTTCCATTTTGTTAGAGGTATCAACATGTCCACTACCCTGTTCAGCCTGGCCTTTGGTGTCGGCACTCAAAACCGTCAAGGCGCATGGCTGGAAGTGTTTTACGCGCAGCCACTGCTCAATCCGTCGGCCGAACTGGTCGCTGCCATTGCACCGGTTCTGGGCTACACCGAAGGCAATCAGGCCATCGCCTTCAGCACTGCTCAGGCATCGCAACTGGCTGAAGCGCTGAAAAGCGTCGACGCTGCACAAGCTGCGCTGCTGACCCGTCTGGCCGAGAGCCACAAGCCGCTGGTCGCCACGCTGCTGGCCGAAGACGCACAGCTGAGCTCCACGCCTGAGGCTTACCTCAAGCTGCACCTGCTGTCCCACCGCCTGGTCAAGCCGCACGGCCTGAACCTGGCCGGGATCTTCCCGCTGCTGCCGAACGTGGCCTGGACCAGCCAGGGTGCGATCGACCTGTCCGAACTGGCAGAGCATCAACTGGAAGCCCGCTTGCGCGGCGAGCTGCTGGAAGTGTTCTCGGTGGACAAGTTCCCGAAAATGACCGACTACGTGGTACCGGCCGGCGTGCGTATCGCTGACGCGGCACGTATTCGTCTGGGCGCCTACGTGGGCGAAGGCACCACCGTGATGCACGAAGGTTTCGTTAACTTCAACGCTGGCACCGAAGGCCCGGGCATGATCGAAGGCCGCGTGTCGGCTGGCGTGTTCGTCGGCAAGGGTTCGGACCTGGGCGGCGGCTGCTCGACCATGGGCACCCTGTCGGGTGGCGGCAACATCGTGATCAAGGTGGGCGAAGGCTGCCTGATCGGCGCCAATGCCGGTATCGGCATCCCGTTGGGCGATCGCAACACCGTTGAGTCGGGCCTGTACGTGACAGCCGGTACCAAGGTTGCGCTGCTCGACGAAAAGAATCAGCTGGTCAAAGTGGTCAAGGCCCGTGAATTGGCCGGTCAACCTGACCTGTTGTTCCGTCGCAATTCGGAAACCGGTGCCGTGGAGTGCAAAACCCACAAGTCGGCCATCGAACTGAACGAAGCGCTGCACGCTCACAACTAAGCAGAGCGTCAAACGATCACCTTGTAGGAGCGCCGCATCGCTCGCTCCTACAAGGTCAGGCGTACACCCGCCCATGTCACCAGGGCCGAACAACATGATGATTCCTTCTCCCTGGCGCGCCGATTTTCCGGCCATCGCCGCACTGCAACGGCAAGACCAGACCTATCTGGACAACGCCGCCACCACGCAAAAACCTCAAGCCCTGCTGGATGCCCTGGCGCATTACTACGCCAACGGCGCGGCCAACGTGCATCGGGCGCAACACTTGCCTGGCGCCCATGCCACCCAGGCGTTCGAGGACAGCCGCCGCAAAGTTGCGCAATGGCTCAATGCCGGCGATTGCGGGCAGATTATCTTTACCCACGGTGCGACTTCCGCGCTGAACCTCCTGGCCTATGGCCTGGAACACCTTTTCAATCCGGGCGATGAAATTGTCATCAGCGCTCTGGAGCACCACGCCAACCTGTTGCCGTGGCAGCAACTGGCCCACCGTCGCGACCTGAAACTGGTGATCCTGCCGCTGAATGTCGACGGTTTGATCGACCTGGATGTCGCCGCGCAGTTGATCGGTCCGCGAACCCGTTTGCTAGCGGTCAGCCAGCTGTCCAACGTGCTGGGCGCCTGGCAACCGTTGCCCGCGCTGTTGGCGATGGCCAAGGCACACAACGCGCTGACCGTGGTCGATGGCGCTCAAGGCGTGGTTCATGGTCGGCACGATGTGCAGGCACTGGGCTGCCACTTCTACGTGTTTTCCAGCCACAAACTCTATGGCCCCGATGGCCTGGGCGTGCTGTTCGGACGCAACGAAGCGCTGCAACAGCTGCGCCCCTGGCAGTTCGGCGGCGAAATGGTGCTGGACGCCAACTACCACGATGCTCGCTTTCGGTCCGCACCGCTGGGGTTCGAGGCCGGTACGCCGCCGATCGCCAGTGTGATCGGTCTGGGCGCAACGCTGGACTACTTGACCGGGCTGGATCAAGACGCCGTGTCCGCCCACGAAGCGGCGCTGCATGACTATCTGCTCAAAGGCCTGGAAGCGCGCAACGGCATTCGCCTGCTGGGCAAACCGCAGCTGGCGCTGGCCAGTTTTGTCGTCGAGGGTGTGCATAACTCTGATTTGGCGCATTTGCTGACCGAACAGGGCATCGCCGTGCGCGCCGGTCATCATTGCGCCATGCCGTTGCTCAAAAGCTTTGAACTGGCCGGGGCGATTCGGGTGTCGTTGGCGCTGTACAACAATTCCGAAGACCTTGAGCGCTTTTTCGAAGCACTGGATCAGGCCCTGGAGTTGTTGCGATGACCTTGCCCGTCGATGCCATTACAGCGCTGGACACGTTTCAGCAGGCGGCGAGCTGGGAACAGCGGGCGCGGCTGTTGATGCAGTGGGGCGACCGTCTGCCTGCGTTGAGCGATGTGGATAAAGTCGACGCCAACCGCGTGCATGGCTGTGAAAGCCAGGTCTGGCTGGTCGGCACGTTGCAGGACGGGCACTGGCAATTCAGCGCCAGCAGCGATGCGCGATTGATTCGCGGGTTGGTGGCGTTGCTGCTGGCGCGGGTCAACGGGTTGTCCGCAGTTGAGTTGCAACAGGTGGATTTGGCGGATTGGTTCAGTCAGCTGGGGCTGGGTCGCCAGTTGTCCCAGTCCCGTAGCAATGGCTTGAATGCGGTGTTGCAGCGGATGCGTGAGCTAGCGCACTGATCGTTCCCACGCTCTGCGTGGGAACGATCGAACCACAACCATTAAACCTGAGGTTTGATCCGATCCGCCGGACGCCGCACGCCCGCCACAATCTTATCCACAGCCTTGGTCGCCGCGACCATGCCAAACGTCGCCGTCACCATCATCACCGCGCCAAAGCCCCCGGCGCAGTCGAGCTTCACGCCGTCCCCGACAAAACTCTTCTGCAGGCAAATGCTGCCATCGGGTTTCGGGTAGCGCAGTTGCTCGGTGGAAAACACGCACGGCACGCTGTAGTGACGGGTCACGGTACGGGAGAAGCCATAGTCGCGGCGCAATGTAGAGCGCACTTTCGACGCCAGCGGATCGTTGAACGTGCGATTCAGATCGCAGACCTGGATCAGCGTCGGGTCGATCTGCCCTCCCGCGCCGCCGGTGGTGATGATCTGGATCTTGCGCCGCTTGCACCAGGCAATCAGCGCCGCCTTGGCGTTGACACTGTCGATGCAGTCGATCACGCAGTCGATGTTCGGCGTGATGTATTCGGCCATGGTTTCGCGGGTGACGAAGTCCGCCACCGCATGCACCGTGCAGTCCGGGTTGATCCCGCGCAGGCGCTCGGCCATCACCTCGACCTTGGGCTTGCCGACGGTGCTGTCCAGCGCATGCAGCTGACGGTTGACGTTGCTGACGCAGACGTCGTCCAGGTCGAACAGCGATATCTCGCCCACGCCACACCGGGYAACCGCTTCCGCCGCCCAGGAACCGACACCACCGACGCCGACGATCGCCACATGGGCCGCGCGCAAGCGCGCCATGCCTTCAATGCCATACAAGCGGGCGATACCAGCAAACCGCGGATCTTCTGTACTCATGACCATTACCCCAAAAACCGGCGCGCATTATAGGGCTGTCGGCGGCCAAGAGCATCTTTGCACTATGAACGGCGGTGTCGACTGCTTTAATTGACAAAAAATTGATCGGAATTGGACTACAACGCTCTGGTCAAAGAACTTAAGTCGACCTGGACTGCCCAATGTCGTGCGTTTCCCTGTTCGCTGTACGGTCAGAGAACCTCCAGTGTAGGATGCGCGCCCCTGCCACCTGGCAGCCGGCCGCCAACCGTTCCTTCGTTCCACAGCCTTTGGAACCCGAAAAAGCTATGTCATCGCGTAAATTTGGACTCAACCTGGTAGTGGTTCTAGCAATCGCCGCCTTGTTCACCGGTTTCTGGGCGTTGGTCAATCGCCCGGTCTCCGCCCCCAACTGGCCTGAACAGATCTCCGGCTTCTCGTACTCGCCGTTTCAACAAGGCCAGTACCCGCAGAAAGACC
>NZ_JBFTMK010000372.1:0-5423 GCF_056396965.1 Pseudomonas sp. 05N434 | reverse complement strand
ACTTTGAGCTGTGGCCAAATCGTCCGGCAAGAAATAGGAACGCGAACGTGAAGGAATACTCTATAAATTCAGGGTCTTTTTTGATCGAATGACTTTTCCTGATCCCTGCGAGGTTTCCCATGACTGTTACCGTCAATACTGTCTCCGCCGAAGGTTTTCGTCACAGCGTCCAGATCGATGACCATGAACTGTTTGCCGATGTTCCCAAGTCGTCCGGTGGCGAAGGCACCGCGCCAGAGCCCCATGACTATTTCGACGCGGCCCTCGGCGCCTGCAAGGCCCTGACCCTGAAACTGTATGCGAAGAAGAAGGGCATCCCACTGACCGGCGTCGGGTTATCCACCGGGCAAAGGCATGGACATCCGTCAGCATCCGCACATCGGGCTGTCCACCCTCACCTACCTGTTCGAAGGGCAAATCCAGCACAAGGACAGCCTCGGTTCCGATCAGGTGGTGAATGCCGGCGATGTCAGCTGGATGACCGCCGGCAGTGCGATTGCCCACGTCGAACGCACGCCCGAAGCCTTGAAGAACAGTGGCGGTACGATGCACGGCTTACAGATCTGGCTGGCTTCGCCCAAGGACCGTGAGCACGGCCCAGGACACTACAGCCACCATCCAGCAGCCACGCTGCCCGCCAGCGAAAACCTTGGCGTGAAGATACGAATGATCGCCGGGAAGGGCTTTTGCCTTGAATCACCGGTCCCGGTGCTTTCGCCTACGCTGTATGCCGAATTGAACCTGCAAACGGCGACCACGCTGCTGATTCCCACCGAGCATGAAGAACGGGCGCTGTATGTGTTGAGCGGCGAGGCGCAGCTTGATGGCGAGCTGCTGGAGCCCTACACGCTAGTAGTGCTGCCGGCCGGGGAAGAGATGACGCTGTTCGCCGAGAGTGACTGCCATGCCGTGCTGTTTGGCGGAGCGCCACTGGACGGGCCACGACGGATCAACTGGAACTTCGTGGCCAGTGATCCGGCGTTGATTGATGAAGCACGTCGGCGCTGGGCGGCCGGGGATTGGCCGACGGTGCCGGGGGAAAGTGAGCGGATTGAGTTGCCGAAACACCGAAGCCCGCCAACGCCCCTGTAACTGATAGGCTGATCGTTCCCACGCCGCGAGCGCCCCTAGAGGCATTCCCACGCAGAGCGTGGGAACGATCATCGTCCGGACCGAGAGCAGCAATCAACCCTTGAACACTTCATCCAGCAAGTTATGCATCGACGTGAACGCGCGAGCCGCGGTTTTCGCGTCATACATCATCATGCCCGGCACGTTGGCATGCGGGTCGGTGAACGAATGCACCGCGCCGCCATAGCTCAGCAATTGCCAATCCACACCGGCGGCATTCATCTCAGCTTCAAACGCTGGCAGCTGCTCTTTCGGCACCAGCGGATCGGCAGCGCCATGCAGCACCAGCACCGAACCCTTGATGTTTTTCGCATCGTTCACGTTCGGCGTATCCAGCGTACCGTGGAACGACACCGCAGCCTTCACCGGCGCACCGCTACGCGCCAGCTCCAGCGCGCAGCAACCACCGAAGCAGAAACCAAAAGTCGCCAGTTTCGAGGTATCGACCGCCGCCTCGCCCTGCCCTTGCAGTTGTTCGAAGGCTGCCTGCATGCGTTTGCGCAGTAAGGCGCGATCATTCTTCAGCGGCATCATCGCCGCGCCTGCCTCGTCGCCGTTCTGCGGACGAACCGATTGCCCGTACAGATCCGCGATCAGCACCACATAACCCTTGGATGCCACCGATTTGGCAATCTCCTCGGCGCCGACGCTGACGCCCATCCAGTTCGGCGCCATCAACAGACCCGGACGCGGGCCTTTATGGTCGGCATCGAAGGCCAGACGGCTTTCATACGATTGGCCGTCGATCTGATAGGCGACGGATCGAACAGTGATTTGGCTCATGACTGACTCCCAGTAAAAAAGCACCAGAATGAAAAAACCCGCCGAAGCGGGTTTTTATACAACGTGGTTAAACCGACAGTTCAACCAGCAGCTTGTTCAGACGACGCACATAAGCGGCCGGGTCTTTCAAGCTGTCGCCGGCCGCCAGGGCCGCCTGATCGAACAGAATGTGCGACAGGTCGCCGAAGCGCTCGTCGCTCTGCTCGTTGTCGAGCTTCTCGATCAGCGGGTGAGCCGGGTTGAATTCGAAGATCGGCTTCGAATCCGGAACCTTCTGACCGCTGGCTTCCAGGATCTGACGCATTTGCAGGCCCAGGTCCTGCTCGCCGATGGCCAGAATCGCCGGGGAATCGGTCAGGCGATGGGAAACCCGCACTTCAGCAACGGACTCACCCAAAGCGGTCTTGAGACGCTCAACCAGGCCTTCTTTGGACTTGGCGACTTCTTCCGCGGCTTTCTTGTCTTCTTCCGAATCCAGGTTGCCGAGGTCCAGGTCACCGCGTGCCACGTCGACAAAGCTCTTGCCGTCGAAGTCGCTGAGGTAGCTCATCAGCCACTCGTCGATACGGTCGGTCAGCAGCAGCACTTCGATGCCTTTCTTGCGGAAAACTTCCAGGTGCGGGCTGTTTTTGACTTGCGCGTAGGTTTCGCCGGTCAGGTAGTAGATCTTGTCCTGACCTTCCTTGGTACGAGCCAGGTAGTCGGCCAGACTTACAACCTGCTCACCGTCGTCGCCCTGAGTGGACGCGAAACGCAGCAGACCGGCAATTTTTTCTTTGTTGGCGAAGTCTTCTGCCGGGCCTTCTTTCATGACCTGACCGAAGTTCTTCCAGAAGCCTTTGTATTGCTCAGGCTCGTTCTTCGCCAGTTTTTCCAGCATGTCCAGAACGCGCTTGGTCAGCGCCGATTTCATGGAGTCGATGATCGGGTCTTTCTGCAGGATTTCCCGCGACACGTTCAGCGACAGGTCGTTGGAATCAACCACGCCTTTGATGAAGCGCAGGTACAGCGGCAGGAACGACTCAGCCTGATCCATGACGAACACGCGCTGCACGTACAGCTTCAGGCCTTTCGGCGCTTCACGCTGGTACAGATCGAACGGAGCACGGGTCGGCACATAAAGCAGCGAGGTGTACTCGAGCTTGCCCTCGACTTTGTTGTGGCTCCAGCTCAGCGGGTTTTCGAAATCGTGAGCGACGTGCTTGTAGAACTCCTGGTATTCCTCGTCCTTCACTTCAGTGCGAGGGCGAGTCCACAGGGCGCTGGCGCGGTTGACGGTTTCCCACTCAACGGCAGGCTTCTCTTCGCCTTCGGCGGCTGCCACTTCTTTCGGCAACTCGATCGGCAAGGCGATGTGGTCGGAATACTTCTTGATGATGTTGCGCAGGCGCCAGCCATCGGCGAACTCGTCTTCGCCGGATTTCAGGTGCAGAACGATACGGGTGCCGCGATCAGCTTTTTCGACGGTGGCGATTTCAAATTCGCCTTCGCCCTTGGACGACCAGTGCACACCTTCGCTGGCAGCGAGGCCGGCACGGCGGCTGAATACGTCAACTTTATCGGCGACGATGAACGCCGAGTAGAAACCGACACCGAACTGACCGATCAGGTGCGAGTCTTTTTTCTGATCACCAGACAGGTGCTTCATGAAATCGGCGGTACCGGACTTGGCGATGGTGCCCAAGTGAGTGACCGCATCTTCACGGCTCATGCCGATGCCGTTGTCTTCGAGGGTGACGGTTTTAGCGTCCTTGTCGAAGCTCACACGGATTTTCAGTTCAGCGCCGCCTTCCAGCAATTCAGGCTTGGCCAGCGCTTCAAAACGTAATTTATCGACAGCGTCAGAGGCGTTCGAGATCAATTCGCGAAGGAAGATTTCCTTGTTGGAATACAGCGAATGGATCATGAGGTGCAGCAGCTGCTTCACCTCGGTCTGGAAGCCCAGGGTTTCCTTTTGAGTTTCCACACTCATGGTCATCAAACTCCAATCAGATGGCAGTGGCCGCGACCTTGAGGGTCGGCGGCGGGTTGTCCTCAGAGTTGGGGGCTTAGATCAGGATTTCAAGGGCTCTTCGATTTTGAAGTGGGCCCGGGCCGTGGCAATGGGCTCGGCTTCAGTGCTTTGCCAGGCGGTAATCGCCACGTTTGCCACCCGCCGCCCCTGACGACAAACCTGGCATCGGGCCCAGGTATCGCGAAACTGCCCCGCGCGCAGGTAGTCGAGGGAGAAGTCGATAATCTTCGGCACACCGGGCGAGCCGGTGAAAATCAACAGGTGCAGCGCCGCCGAGAGCTCCATGAACCCGGCAATCACCCCACCATGAATCGCTGGCAGTAAAGGGTTACCAATGTTGTCCTTGTTGGCCGGCAGACGAAACAGCAGCTCATCTCCTACCCGCGAACATTCAACGCCGATCAGCTCGGCGTAAGGAATCAGCTGCAGCAGCGCGGCGTAGTCCCCCTGAGCATGGGCCTGTTGAAGCTGCTCCTTGAACGTGTCGGTCATTTCGTACCTCCGGAAATGGCGCCGCCAAAGCCTTTAGCGCCTTTGAGACCCTTGCCCATGCGCATGAAGGTGCCCACTACATGAGCGATGGGCTGTTCGGGGTCGTCCTGATAGGCAAAACCGCGCGCAAAAATCACATCAGTAGTCACTCGGTAGCATTGGGCGAAGCCGTAAACGTCTTTGTGTGGCTCGGCGGCATGCATGTAGTCGATGCGCAGGTCGAGCGTCGGGCAGACTTCGAACTCAGGCAGCACGCAGAGGGTGGCCATGCCGCAGGCGGTGTCCATCAGCGAGGTCAGCGCACCGCCATGAATCACCCCGGTTTGCGGGTTGCCGACGATCTGCGGGCTATACGGCAGAATCACCGTCAGTCCTTCGCTGCTGGCGCTGTGAAGGCGCATGCCGAGTACCTGACAATGGCGCAACGCCGACAGGAATCGCATCGCACGCTCAAAAACGGGGTTTTCGGCCATTTGGTAAACGCTCCTTAGTGTCCGGGCGAAGTAGCCGGCTCTTAAGTAAAAGTTCCGTAGCAAAACAAACTTATATATCTGAATGATTTAAGGAACTTAACCCTGGTCGCTGTGCTCGAAAGGCCAGTAAATATTTTCCATCAGGAGAAACACCCCATGCGTAAGACTTTAGCTATTGCCTTGATGTTGACCGCTTCCCTCGGTCTCGCCGCTTGCGGTAAAAAATCCGAGGACAAAGCTCAAGAAGCCACCCAACATACAGAGCAAGCTCAGGAAAAAATGAGCGAAGCTCAGGATAAAGTGAACGAGGCGGCAAAAGAAAACGCTGAAGCTGCCAAAGCTCAGACTGAATCGAACGAAGCAGCGGCAAAAGAAGCCGCTCCAGAAGCACCTAAAAACTAAAAGCGTTTTTAGTGATAAAAGAAAACCCGCCAAGTGCGGGTTTTCTTTTATCTGAAATTTTGCTCGAAACGCGTCCTTAGAGCAAAATAGTCCTAAAAGTCGGACTAATCATCAGCAACAACGAACAC
>NZ_JBFTMK010000371.1:0-5097 GCF_056396965.1 Pseudomonas sp. 05N434 | reverse complement strand
GCGTGGTACGACGCGATTGAAGTGGACTATAAAACCATTCGTTATTCGGGCAAGGAACAGGATGCCACGGGGCTTTATTGCTATGGCTTCCGGTACTACATACCGTGGTTGCGGCGATGGGCGAGTACCGATCCGGCAGGCGCTGTGGATGGCTTGAACCTGTATCGGATGGTTCGAAACAACCCGTTAACGTTCTTTGACGAGCAGGGTGAAAACTCAAAATCCAACTCGGCAGTGCGTACAGCGATCGAGATTTTTGAATCGTATAAGGACAATTACAGCGATACGGACAGAGTGACTCCTTACAACATGATGAACACAATCACTCAGGGCAAACTGAAGTTCAAAACAGCAAAGGCAACACCTGCGGTGCTTGAAAAGACCAAGCCCCAGAACTTTACCTTGCGCCATTACAYGGTCTACGGGAGCAGCGGCGAAACACCTCCCTTTATGGAAATCGCGTCTAACTTTTCTTTGGTTCACCAGAACTTGAAGACGTTAGGCGGAAAGGGCGGCAATACCAATGAAAAGGATTGGACCAAGGCCGGGAACATGGGCTTCACCTTCTTTCTTCTGGCGATAAATGGAGAAGTGAATGAACGCAAGTTTCTCGGCTCGATGACACACTTTGCCGAATACGATCTTGAGGATGACAAGGTGCTGGAGGCAGCCTTGGGTAAAGATTTCGATAAGGTAGAGTTTTTTGCTTCTCCCGATGTACTCGATCCCAAACACTCTTCGGACCTGGGCGCGGTGCCAATGGTTAAAGGCCCACTGAAAGAATTGAAGGCGCTGCTGTTAGGCAACTCGGGAATCAGTCCGGTTCAGGTGGGAAGAATGAGTTCACGAGCATTACTTGACAGTATCGATAGTGCGTTTCATGGAACACTTGAGATCAAAATACCAGGATCAATAAAGGTCAGTGGCTGGCATAGAAAACCAGCCACAACCCGTAAGGCTGCATGAATGTGTAAAAAAGCCCCCGCCCAACCCGCTGCGGATAGGGAACGCAGCGGGCTGGACGAGGGCTTTTTGATTTGCTGATTGATTACTGCGCGATGGTTTTCACCGACACGCCGCGCTCGATCGGGGTGGAGCGACCGTAGATATCTTCAAACCGCTCGATATCGTCTTCGCCCAGGTAGCTGCCCGATTGCACTTCGATGATCTCGAGTGGAATCTTGCCCGGGTTGCGCAGACGGTGTACCGAGGCGATCGGGATGTAGGTCGACTGGTTTTCACAGAGCAGGAACACGTTTTCGTCGCAGGTCACTTCAGCGGTGCCGCTGACCACGATCCAGTGTTCGGCGCGGTGATGGTGCATCTGCAGCGACAGGCACGCGCCCGGCTTGACCGAGATGTGCTTGACCTGGAAACGACCGCCCATATCCACCGAGTCGTAGGAACCCCACGGACGATAGACTTCGCAGTGGTTCTGGGTTTCGCTGCGGCCCTGTTCGTTGAGGGTGTTGACCATCTGTTTGACGCCTTGGACCTTGTCCTTGTGGACGATCATCATGGCGTCCTTGGTTTCGACCACCACGATGTTTTCCAGGCCGATCACCGACACCAGTTTGCCGTTGCCGTGGATCATGCAGTTTTTGCTGTCCTGGATGACCACGTCGCCTTTGGTGACGTTGCCGTTGGCGTCCTTTTCATTGACCTCCCACAGCGACGACCAGCAACCGACATCGCTCCAGCCCGCGGTCAGCGGTACGACGCAGGCGCGCTGGGTTTTTTCCATCACCGAATAGTCAATGGAATTGTCCGGGCAGCAGGCAAAGGTGGCGGAGTCGATGTCGATGGTGTCGGCATCCTGCACGCTACGTTCCAGGGTCAGTACGCAGGTGTCGTAGATGTCCGGATCGTGCTTTTTCAGCTCTTCGAGGAAGCGGCTGGCGCGGAACAGGAACATGCCGCTGTTCCAGAAATAACCGCCGGACTGGACGAACTCGGTGGCGCGTTTCACGTCGGGTTTTTCGACGAAGTGCGAGACACGGCTGACGCCTTCCGGCAGCAGGGCATCGTTGGTGGATTTGATGTAGCCGTAACCGGTTTCCGGTTTGGTCGCCGGCACGCCGAACAGCACCATTTCGCCACGCTCGGCCGCCACAGTGGCCAGGGCCAGGGCGCGTTGCAGGGCTTTCTGGTCTTCCAGGACGTGGTCGGCCGGCAGCACCAGCATCAACTCGTCGCGACCTTCATTGACCAGCATCATCGCGGTCAGGGCCACGGCCGGCGCGGTGTTACGGCCGAACGGTTCCATCAGGATGCGCTGGGTTTCCAGTTTACGGGCGCTCAGCTGCTCGTTGACGATGAAGCGGTGATCCTTGTTGCAGACCACGATCGGGGTATCCATGCCTTCGAACACCAGGCGTTCCAGGGTTTGCTGGAACAGCGTGTGTTCGCCGGTCAGGGCGAGGAATTGCTTGGGGAATTGCTTTCGGGAAAGCGGCCAAAGACGTGAGCCGCTACCACCTGACAAGATCACCGGAATCATGTTGTTACTCCCTTAAATCGATTGGTTAGAGCCACGAACGTTCTGTCGTTTCACTCTTGTTTTTGTTCCGTAATCAGATCGGCTCACCGATTCTGTAGCAGCTGCCGAGCCTGCGAGGCTGCGTTCGGCGACGTAGTCGTCGTGAATCCCGTCAATGCGGTCATTCAGAAAGACCGAGTTGCTTGGATTGCGACTGCTTCGCAGTCGGACGCAGGCTTCGCCAGCTGCTACAGGGTGATCACCGTCCTGATGAATTAATCAGCGCGTCGAGACCGGGCGCTTGACCCAGACTGGCGACAGGCTGCTGCCGTTGCCGGTGACGTACAGCACCGCCGCTTCACCGCGTTCCAGGGCAACCGGCTTCACGTCGCCGACTTTCTTGTCGCCTTCGTACAGCGCCAGGCTGACTTTCACCGGGTTGATTTCACGCTCGCCACGGCCCTTGGCGGCCACGTTCGGCACCACATCGGTCTTGCCGTCGGCGGTTTTCAGGGTCAGGGCCTTGTCGCTGAGGTTCTGCACGCGTACCAGAGATTTCTGTTTGTTCTTGAACGGCGGCTCTTCGATCAGTTGTGGCGCGCCGCTGGCGTTGTTGACCAGAGTGTAATAGTGATCGCCGGCCAGTTTCACCGGCAAGGTCTGGCTACCGACCTTGGCGCTGTAGTCGCCGCCCGGCATGAAGCTGAAGTCAGTGCTGGACAGCGGCGCGACTTCGTTCAGGTTGGTGGTGCCGACTGTAGCACTGACTTCAGCGTTACCGGCGTTGTAGACCCGCACGAAGGTGGAGCCTTTCGGTGCGGTCGGGCCGTAGAGGGCGGCGTCGCCACCGGCAAAAGCCTGCATCGAGAGCACGCTCATGCCGGCAACGAGAGCGAAGGTCTTGGCGAGACGGCGAGGAGTAGTAGTGAAAGTCATGGGTGTACCTCTCTTTCAGTTTTGCGCCCGGTCGGGCGTCTCGGATTTGGTGTTTACAGCTACGTTTTGTTGGCGCGCGCCGGCTTGTTTAAGCTCTGCGACCCACTGCGGGTCGGCGTCACCGATTTCGTTGTTCACAGGCAGATATCGTTCAGGGAACTCCCAGATCAGCACTTGTGGCGGGCTGTTCTTGAAGGCATCGCTTTTCAGGTAGCTGAGCATCGGCAGAATCGGGCCATGGCCGTCTTCGGCGTAATTGACCACGTCGCTGTGCAGCGCTTCTTTCAGCGCACCGACGAAGTTCCAGTTAGGGTTGGCGCTGTAGCTGGTGCCGATCAGGGCCACCGGCACTTCCGTGTTGGCGAACAACGCGTCATCACCGGTCGGTTGATCCTGGGCCGCCACGGTGTTGCGCTTCTGCAAAGGTTCTGGCGCCGGCATCAGGTTTTCGAACAGCGGGTCCAGCGGCAGGAACAACCGCAGGTCGCCCTTGTGCGTCACCTTCTCGGCAGGTTCAGTGACGAAGTTTTGCGGTTCGCCGCTGAGCGGAGCCTTGTCGGCGATGGTTTTGGCCAGGGTCTGGGCAGCGACTTGTGCGCCTTCCGGGGTCCAGTGGGTGTCGGTACGCAGGAACACTTGCTGACCGTTGCGCTTGGCTTGTTGCAGCGGGCCGAGCAGGTCAGGGGCGAGGATCTTGTCGGCCGCCACGCGAGCGTGGAAGTCCTTGTACAGATTGGTGTGGATACTCGCCGGCTTCACTTCACCCAGGTGCTCCGGGTACAGACGCGTCTTGGCCGGAACAATCGCCATCACCAGTTGCACGCCTCGCTTTTTCAGTTCCTGGCGCACGCCTTCGACCAGCGCGTAGTTGCCTTGCAAGTTCAACTCTTCGTTGACGATCGGGTGGAACTCTTCATCGCTGTAGAGCCACTGATCGCGACCGAGCACCACGCCCGGACGACCTTCGTTGAACAGTTTGAAATCCAGCGCGGCCCAAAGGTTGGTGCCCAGGCGCTTGATCGGGAACTCGTCGTCATAGTGCGTCTCGACGGCTTTGGTCCAGCGCCCGTTGAGCACGGTGGCATCGGCGTTGGTACTGAAGCCGAAGAAGCTGCGTACCGACCACACGCCCAGGACCAGCAAGGTCACCAGGAACAGCGCGATGTAGAAGATGCGTAATGAGCGGGTCATGGTCAGATCCCTCAGAACTGGAAGTAAAGGAACGGCGAAAAGCTTTGCGCCGAGAGTTTGAGAATCGAGGCAATGAACAGCAGCAGTACCAGGGCGCGCATCACGTAACGGGACCAGTCGGCGGTCCAATAGGCCGGTTGCACAGTCGCTTCAACGCCGACGGTGTAACCCGGCTCGTGGATGCTGGCCGGGTTGTCGCCCGGTACGGCTTTGATCTTTCCAGGCGTCGCCGCGGCCGGGCCGTCGGTTTCGATGTTCACCGCAGGTTTGGTCTTGACCGGCGGCTGGTTGGTGTAGAAATCACGCAGGCCGAAGAACGCCAGGGTCACGTAAGCCACCACCAGGGTTGCCACTTGCAGACCGGTGAGGCTGGCCTGGTTGAGTTCCGACAGCGACCATTCGCCGAAGCTGAACATTGCGCCGTACATGCGACCGGCGACGTGCAGGTTCTCTGCGCGGAAGATCACCCAGCCCATCACCACCAGCAGGAA
>NZ_JBFTMK010000370.1:0-7808 GCF_056396965.1 Pseudomonas sp. 05N434 | reverse complement strand
GTGCTGATCACTTCCGGCGAACTGGCCAAGTTCGGCGCGCCGACCTTCGATGCCTGGATCGTGCGCAAGGATTTCGCCGAGAAGCATCCGGAGATCGTCACCGCATTCGCCAAAGTGACCCTCGATGCCTACGCCGACTACCGCAAGGATCCGCAAGCCTGGCTGGCCAACCAAAGCAACGTCGACAAACTGGTGAAACTCTCCGGTGCCAAGGCCAGCGATATTCCGCTGCTGCTGCAAGGCAACGTGTATCCGCTGGCGGCTGATCAGGTGATCACCCTCGGCGCGCCGACCACCAAGGCCATTACCGACACCGCGGCGTTCCTCAAGGAACAGGGCAAGGTCGAGGCTGTGCTGCCGGACTACGCGCCGTACGTCAGCGCCAAGTACATCACCAACTGATCGGGAGTTAACCGCGATGGCTTTGCTACAGMTGGAGCGCATCAGCGCACAGTACCCCGGTGCAGCGGAACCTGTGCTGGCGGATATTTCCCTGAGCCTTGGGCCCCGGCAGTTGCTGGTCGCCCTCGGCCCTTCCGGCAGTGGCAAGACTTCGCTGTTGAACCTGATTGCCGGTTTCGTCGAGCCCAGCGCCGGGCGCATCACCCTTGACGGCGTGCCGGTCAAAGGCCCGAGCGCCGAGCGCGGCGTGGTGTTTCAGGACGACGCCCTGCTGCCTTGGCAGGACGTGCTGGCCAACGTCGGCTTCGGCCTGGAACTGGCCGGCGCCGCGCGGGAAAAACGTGAACAGCGCGCCCGGGAAATGCTCGCGCTGGTAGACCTTTCCGGTTTCGAAAACCGCCGCATCTGGCAACTCTCGGGCGGGCAGAAACAACGTGTCGGCCTGGCCCGCGCCCTCGCCGCCGACCCTCGGGTGTTGCTGATGGACGAACCCTTCGGCGCCCTGGATGCCTTCACCCGCGAACAGATGCAGGAGCTGCTGCTGCAAGTCTGGCAACGCACCGCCAAACCGGTGTTCCTGATTACCCACGATATTGAAGAAGCGGTGTTCCTCGCCACCGACCTGATTCTGCTGGCGCCGAATCCCGGGCAAATCGTCGAGCGCCTGAGCCTGGATTTTGGCCAACGTTACGCCGCAGGTGAATCGGCGCGCTCGATCAAGTCCGACCCGCGTTTTATCGAAACCCGCGAACACGTGCTCGCCAAAGTGTTCTCCCAACGCAGTGCCGTCCAGCGGCAGGAGCACGCATGAGCAGCTATGGAATTCCCGCCGCAACGGTAAAACCCGGTTCAAAGGTGAAGGGCTCGGCGGTGATCGCGCTACGCCGCCGTATCAGCACCCGCTGGATCAGCGTGCTGACACTGATCGCGCTGTTGGCGATCTGGTGGGCCGTCACCGCCACCGGTTTGATCGAACCACTGTTCCTGCCGCCCCCCTCCGCCGTGCTGCAAAAAGGCTGGTTGCTGGTGACCAGCGGCTACATGGATTCGACCTTGTGGCAGCACTTGGGCGCGAGCCTCAGCCGCATCGGTTTGGGCCTGGGCTTCGCGGTGCTGACCGCGGTGCCGATCGGCATTGCCATCGGCCACAACCGCATTGCTCGCGGCATTCTCGATCCGCTGATCGAGTTTTACCGCCCGATTCCGCCCCTGGCYTATTTGCCGCTGATCGTGATCTGGTGCGGCATCGGTGAGCTGTCGAAAGTGTTGCTGATCTACCTGGCGATCTTCGCCCCGATAGCCATCGCCACCGCCACCGGCGTGCGCACCGTCGACCCGGCGAAATTGCGCGCCGCGCAGTCGTTGGGTGCGACTCGGGCGCAGTTGATTCGCCATGTGATTCTGCCCAGTGCCTTGCCGGACATTTTGACCGGTGTGCGCATTGGCTTGGGGGTGGGTTGGTCGACGCTGGTGGCTGCCGAGTTGATCGCCGCCACCAGCGGTTTGGGCTTCATGGTGCAGTCGGCGGCGCAGTTCCTGGTCACCGATGTGGTGGTGCTGGGGATTCTGGTGATCGCGCTGATCGCCTTCGCCATGGAGATGGGCCTGCGCGCCCTGCAGCGCAAACTGGTGCCGTGGCATGGCCAGGCTCACTGAATATTCATGTGTCGACACCCCGGATTGAAGAGAACCACCATGAGCCACCTGACTATCGTCCCTTTAAGCTGCGCCCTCGGCGCGCAAATCAGCGGCGTCGACATCAGTCAGCCGCTGAACGCGGAACAACGCGCCGCCATCGAGCAGGCGCTGCTCAAGTATCAGGTGCTGTTCTTCCGCAACCAGCCGATCGAGCCACAGCAACAGGCGCGATTCGCCGCCTATTTCGGCGACCTGCATATTCATCCGATCTACCCGAACGTGCCGGAACAACCGGAAGTACTGATCCTCGACACCGCCGTCACCGACGTGCGGGACAACGCGATCTGGCACACCGATGTGACGTTCCTGCCGACCCCGGCGATGGGCGCGGTGCTCAGCGCCAAGTTGCTGCCGGAGTTTGGCGGCGACACCCTGTGGGCCAGCGGCATTGCGGCGTATGAAGCGTTGTCCGCGCCGATGAAAACCTTGCTCGAGGGGCTGACCGCCACTCACGATTTCACCCGCTCGTTTCCACTGGAGCGCTATGGCAACACGCCGGAGGCGCTGGCCCAGTGGGAAGAAGCCCGGCGCAAGAACCCGCCACTGTCACACCCAGTAATTCGTACGCATCCGGTGAGCGGGCGCCCTGCATGGGAACGAACAGTACTCAGTTACTCAGCCATCGAAGGCTTCTCCCACAGATTGATCCCGCCCTCCTGGGCAAATCGATCAATCTCCGCCAGTTCTTCCACGCTAAAACTCAGGTTCTTCAGCGCCCCGACGTTCTCGATGATCTGCTCCGGCCGGCTCGCGCCGATCAGCGCCGAGGTCACCCGTGGATCGCGCAGGGTCCAGGCCAACGCCAGTTGCGCCAGGCTCTGACCACGACGCTTGGCGATCTCATTGAGCGCCCGCACTTGGGCGATGTTGGCTTCGGACAGGTGAGAGGACTGCAATGAATCACCGCCCGGGCGATTGACCCGCGCATCCTTCGGAATGCCGTTGAGGTATTTGTCGGTCAACAGGCCCTGCGCCAACGGCGTGAAGGCGATCACGCCGGTGCCGAGTTCGTCGGTGACATCCAGCAGGTCCTTTTCCACCCAGCGATTGAGCAGGTTGTAGGCCGGCTGGTGGATCAGCAGCGGAACTTTCCACTCCTTGAGCAACGCAGCCATTTCCCGGGTTTTCACCCCGGAGTAAGACGAGATGCCAATGTACAAGGCCTTGCCCTGTTGCACGGCGGTGGCCAGTGCGCTGGCAGTTTCTTCCAGCGGGGTGTCCGGGTCAAAACGGTGGGAATAGAAGATGTCCACGTAATCGAGGCCCAGGCGTTGCAGGCTCTGGTCGAGGCTGGCCAGCACATATTTGCGCGACCCGCCGCCCTGGCCATAAGGGCCGGGCCACATGTCCCAACCGGCCTTGCTGGAGATGATCAGCTCATCGCGGTACTGCTTGAAGTCTTCGCGTATCAAACGACCGAAGTTGATCTCGGCGCTGCCGTAYGGCGGGCCGTAGTTGTTGGCCAGGTCGAAGTGGTTGATGCCCAGATCGAACGCCGTGCGCAGCAGCGAGCGCTGGGTGTCGATCGGCGTGCTGTCGCCGAAGTTGTGCCACAGGCCCAGCGACAGTGCCGGCAGCACCAGTCCGCTGCGACCTACGCGGCGGTAAGGGATGGAATCGTAGCGGTTTTCGGCAGCGGTGTAGGTCATCGAATCCTCTCTTGTGGGTCTTGAATGGGGTATCGACTGCTTTGCAAGCTGCCCAGCATACGCCCAGACAAACGCCAGGAAACCCCGGATTCGACTAATTGCTGAAACGTTTCATAGATTATGAAAAACTGAGTTCCCCCATAGAGTCGATATCCACGCCCAACACTTACGCCGACAACTCACGTAGCGCGGCAGCCGCCAAAAAGCCAGACCTTGAGCTATATCGCTGATCTCGTCTGACCGTCTGATCGATACGCTCAAGCAACTGCTCAGGAAGCGTGGCATTGAAGCGCACCGACTTGCCGAAATAGGGTGTGATATCGAATTCGACCACACCCCACACACCGCCAGCGTAATCAGGGTTATCAAGATGAGCGTCAATTTCACGCACCTGCGGAAGTGGATCACCATCGGCGACCAGACCTTCGTAGTGCAAAGCCAACGCTTCTTTCACGTTTTCAAATGCCTGCGCCACTGTAGCGCCTGCGGAGAAGCATCCCGGCACGTCCGGGATAATCACTCCGTATTCTGAGTCGGCATCCTTGTGCAGAACGACCGGGAATTTCATTTCGATGAGTCCTTCCTGTGATGTGGCCCCTTCGAGGCTTTCGTTTCCGATGTCGGGCCTCATTTCAGACCCGCCTGTTTCAATATGCTGTTGATCGTGCCTTTTGGAAGATCCGAATCAGGGCGTTTTATCGTCACCCTGCCTGACTTACACGGGTGCTTGTACTGATGATGGCTACCTTTCACGGCCACCAGATACCAACCATCCTCCTCGATCATCCTGATCATTTCCCGACTTCGCATCACCTTCGTCCTTGTGGGCAGCATCTGCTGATGCACATTACGCGATGATCACACCTTCAATACACACGATACACACTCTGATAAATATTAGCCGAACACAAGCAGGCCAGATTGCTCGCAGACCATCGGTTACCGGGCACCCGCAAACACCTCCCCCAACCAATCCACAAACACCCGAACCCGTGGCGACATGTGTCGGTTATGCGGATACAACACCGAAACCGGCATCGATGGCGGCGGTGTGTCGGTGAGGATTTCCTGCACCAACCCTTGGCCAATCTGCGTTTCCATTCGGTAATGCGGGCACTGAATCAGCCCCAATCCGGCAATTGCCGAGGCCGCATAAATCTCCGCGCCGAACACCGACAACGCGCCATCGATGGCCACTTCTTTCAGCTCGCCATCCACCATGAACTCGAATGGAAACAGCTTGGCCGTGGTGCGCGAAACGTAGTTCACCGCGCGGTGGTTTTTCAGGTCTTCGAGGTTTTTCGGTTCGCCGTACTTACGCAAGTATGCCGGGCTGGCGCAGGTGATCTGGCGCAGGTTGGCGACACGTTTACCGATTAGCGCCGAGTCGCCCAAGGTGCCGGCGCGCAACACGCAATCAACGCCTTCGGCGATCAGGTCGACGAAGCGGTCGGCTTCGCTGATGGACAATTCGATGTCCGGGTAGCGCGCCATGAATTGCGGCAACGCCGGGATTACAAAGTGCTTGGCCAACGTGCCATGCAGATCCACCCGTAATCGGCCTTTCGGCGCAACGCCGCGAAATGCCAGTTCGGCTTCTTCCAGTTCTGCCAACAACTGCACGCAACGCAAGTAGTACGCCTCGCCATCCAGCGTAGGACGGACCTTGCGCGTGCTGCGCTCCAGTAAACGGGTGCCGAGCCAGGCTTCGAACTGATTCAGCGTATGGGTCAGGGTGGCACGCGGCAGGTTCAGGTCATCGGCCGCGAGCGTGAAGCTGCTGCGCTCGTAGATCCGCACGAAAACCTTCATCGCCTTGACTTGATCCATACGGCGCTCCTGACGATCGATTGTTGGCGATTATTGAACAGTAAAGGCAACTCTCGTGCATCTATCACCCTGAGTAAACATGTGAATCTGGCTCCACAACTCAGCCACTCCAAGGAATCAACGCCATGACTACTCAAACTTCGAAAGTTGCCATCGTTACCGGCGCCTCCCGCGGCATTGGTGCCGTGATCGCCCAGCAACTGGCCGCCCAGGGTTTCGCCGTCGCCATCAACTACGCTAACAGCGCCACCGAGGCGTCGGCACTGGTGGTAAAACTGCGTCAGGCCGGTCACCGGGCCATAGCGATCAAGGCTGATGTGGCCAACGCCGACGATGTACGCCGGCTGTTCGACGAAGCCGAAACCCAACTGGGCAAGGTCGACGTGCTGGTCAATAACGCCGGCATCCTCAAAGTGCTGCCGCTGGCGCAACACAGCGACGAACTGTTCGACCAGAACTTCAACATCCACGCTCGCGGCACTTTCAACACTCTGCGTGAAGCGGCAACGCGCCTGAACAGTGGTGGCCGGATCATCAACTTCTCCAGCAGCACCGTCGGCATGAACCTGCCGGGCTATGCGGTGTACATCGCCAGCAAAGCGGCAGTGGAATCCCTGACCCAAGTGTTCGCCAAGGAAATGCGCGGTCGCAACATCACCGTCAACGCCGTGGCCCCGGGCCCGGTCGCCACCGACCTGTTCCTGCACGGCAAGAGCGAAGAACAGATCCAGACCTTCGCCAAGATGCCACCGCTGGAACGCCTGGCTCAGCCAGAAGACATCTCCCGCGTCGTGTCCTTCCTGGTCGGCCCGGATTCGGCCTGGGTCAACGGGCAAATCCTGCGCGTTAACGGCGGGTTGGTTTAACTATGCTCGATGTATTGGGCCGTAAGGCAGCACACATCTGAAGGACGGAACGCATCATGCACACCACGATCATCATCTTCTTCGGCCTGATCCTGCTGGCACTGATGCTGTTCATCGGCGAGAAAATCGGTTTCTCTCGTCAGACCCTGGCCTACAGCTTTGTCGTACTGTGGCTGGCGTTGACCTTGATCAACGGCGCAGTCGGAATGGTCAACGCTGGCCAACCGTTGAGCGCGGAACTGGTGGTGGGCAGCGCGGTGTTCGGCGTACCGGTGGCGGCACTGGTGCTGTTCATGGTGTTGAGCAGCGAGACCTGAGCGCCACCGGTCGATCAACGCACCAAATGCAAAAACTGCATGTGCCGTTCGTACTGGTCGAGGATGTCGTTGATCACCTGATCCTTGGTGTAACCCACCAGATCGTAGTCCTGACTGCCCTCGCGCAAATGCACTTCGGCACGGTGGTAGCGACGGTTGTTGAGTTGCTTGGAACCCATGCCGCCACGGGCGAAGGACGGTGTGAAGTAGCCGCGCATTTGCACCTGATAGATGAACGGATGCAGTTCGCCGTGACCGATTTCCAGGCTAACGTTGTCGTTGGCCGGGTCGGGCTGAGTGACCACGTGCAACCCCTTCTCGACAAACACGGCGGTCACTTCCTCGATCGCCGGGCGCACCGTCGTATCAAGGAAGCGATAGACCTCATCCCGAGACGGAAAATGCACCGCCTGACTCAAGCGCTGACGCCATCCACCGCGTCGCGAACCGGCCACCGGCGCGAGGGAATGCAATTGCGCGATCTGCTTCTGCGACTCCAGATAAAACGCCTTGTGCAGGCCCCACATCATCAGCAGCAAAATCATCGAGAACGGTAACGAGGTCAGCACCACCGCCGACTTCAAGGCATCAATGCTGCCGGAGAACAGCAGTGCGCTGGTCACCAGTGCCGTCATCGCGCCCCAGAACACTCGCAGCCATTTCGGCCCGTCCTCATCGGGATTGCCACCCTTGGCGGACAAGGTCGACAACACCACGGTGCCGGAGTCGGCGGAGGTGACGAAGAACACGAAGCTGATGAACACCGTGACCGCAATCACGGTTTTGCTCCAGGGGTAGGTTTCCAGCAGCAGGTACAACGTCATCGACGGGTTGTCGATGGCCGACAGGCCGAGCGCGCTCATGCCGTGGTTGAGCACCTGGTCGATGGCGCTGTTGCCGAAGATCGACATCCACGCCAGGGTGAAACCGAGCGGGATCAACAGCACGCCGAAGACGAATTCGCGGATGGTCCGGCCACGGGAAATCCGCGCAATGAACAGGCCCACGAACGGCGACCATGCAATCCACCAGGCCCAGTAGAACAC
>NZ_JBFTMK010000369.1:0-5130 GCF_056396965.1 Pseudomonas sp. 05N434 | reverse complement strand
GTCGCAGATCTACAAAGACGGCAAAGTGACCAACGGTTCGGCCTGGATCGTTCCGGCCAACCTGCATGATCCGATCAAACAAGACGCGGTGATCCTCAACAAGGGCAAGGACAACCCGGCCGCCCAGGCATTGGTTGACTACCTCAAAGGGCCGAAAGCCGCCGCCGTCATCAAGTCCTATGGTTACCAACTCTAAATGACGCTATCGAGTGCCGATTACTCCGCGATCTGGCTGACCCTGAAACTGGCGTCCCTGACCACGGTCATCCTGCTGATCATTGGCACTCCGATTGCGTTATGGCTGTCGCGTACCCAATCCTGGTTACGCGGCCCGGTCGGGGCGATCGTCGCCCTGCCCCTGGTGCTGCCACCCACGGTGATTGGCTTTTATTTACTGTTGGCGCTTGGCCCGAACGGGTGGATCGGCCACTTCACCCAATCGCTGGGGCTCGGCACCCTGACCTTCAGTTTTGCGGGGCTGGTGRTCGGCTCGGTGCTGTACTCGATGCCGTTCGTGGTCCAGCCGCTGCAAAATGCCTTTTCCGCCATCGGCACTCGCCCACTGGAAGTGGCCGCCACCTTGCGCGCCAACCCCTGGGACACGTTCTTCAGCGTGATTGTGCCGCTGGCCCGTCCCGGTTTCATCACTGCGGCCATTCTCGGTTTTGCCCACACCGTCGGCGAGTTTGGCGTGGTGCTGATGATCGGTGGCAACATTCCCGACAAAACCCGCGTGGTCTCGGTGCAGATCTACGATCACGTCGAAGCCATGGAATACGCCCAGGCCCATTGGCTGGCCGGGGCAATGCTGGTGTTCTCCTTTGCAGTGTTGCTGGCGCTCTACTCCAGCCGTAAAACCAAAGCGGCCTGGAGCTGACCCATGATTCAAACGCGCTTGAAACTGAGCTATTCGGGATTTGCCCTGGATATCGACTTGCAATTGCCCGGCCGTGGAGTGACTGCGCTCTATGGTCATTCCGGTTCGGGCAAAACCACCTGCCTGCGTTGCATCGCCGGTCTGGAACAGGCCGGGCAGGGTTTTATCCAGATCAACGATGAAGTCTGGCAGGACAGCGACAAGCGGATTTTCGTCCCGCCGCATAAACGCGCCCTGGGTTATGTTTTCCAGGAAGCCAGCCTGTTTCACCATCTGTCGGTGCGGGCCAATCTAGAATTCGGCCTCAAGCGCATCCCTCGCCAACAGCGGCGGGTCGACATGGCGCATGCCACGGAGTTACTGGGGATTGGCCATTTACTCGACCGCAATCCGCAGAATCTTTCAGGCGGCGAGCGCCAGCGTATCGGCATCGCCCGTGCCCTGCTCACCAGCCCCAAACTGTTGTTGATGGACGAGCCACTGGCGGCGCTCGATACCCAGCGTAAAAACGAAATCCTGCCGTACCTGCAACGGTTGCACGATGAGCTCGACATCCCCGTGCTGTACGTCAGCCATTCCCAGGATGAAGTCGCGCGGCTTGCCGATCACCTCGTCCTGCTCAGCAACGGCAAGGCTTTGGCCAGCGGCGCCATCGGCGAAACCCTGGCCCGGCTCGATCTGCCGCTGGCGCTGGGCGATGACGCCGGCGTGGTGATCGAAGGGCACGTCAGCGCCTATGACGCCGACTACCAGCTGCTGACCTTGCAACTGCCCGACACCGACCTGAGCATTCGGGTCGCCCACGCGCCGATGACCAAGGGCCAGGCATTGTGCTGCAAGGTTCAGGCGCGGGATGTCAGCCTGAGCCTGCAAGGCGTCGAACAGAGCAGCATCCTCAATCGCCTGCCTGTCACGGTGATCAGTGAAATCGGCGCCGACAACGCTGCTCACGTACTGATCCGCCTCAACGCGGCCGGCACACCGCTGCTGGCGCGAATCACCCGCTACTCCCGGGATCAACTGGGCGTGCACCCCGGCCAGCAACTCTGGGCGCAAATCAAAGCGGTGGCGGTGTTGGCCTGAAATCTGTCGGCATTCTTTAGGCACCCCGGCAATGGCGCGTGGTCAATGGCTTAACACCCTGACTCGCCGCCCGGGATTGCCTGCCATGCCAGATACCGCGTTGCCCGATGGACTGCCGTCCGACCTGCATTACGTCGACGACAGCCAGCCTGGCATCACCCGCAAGAAGCTGCGTGGCGCATTCGGCTATTTCG
This sequence comes from Pseudomonas sp. 05N434, assembly GCF_056396965.1. Classification (NCBI taxonomy): domain Bacteria; kingdom Pseudomonadati; phylum Pseudomonadota; class Gammaproteobacteria; order Pseudomonadales; family Pseudomonadaceae; genus Pseudomonas; species Pseudomonas sp. 05N434. The sequence goes on along the minus strand of NZ_JBFTMK010000369.1, from coordinate 2,976 downwards.
CCCCGTCGGGTCAGCGCATTACCGATCCGGATGAAATCAAACGCATCAATGCCCTCGCAGTACCGCCCGCTTACACCGATGTATGGATTTGCCCCGACCCGCGCGGTCATCTGCAAGCCACCGGTCGCGATGCCCGTGGCCGCAAGCAATACCGGTATCACCCGCGCTGGCGCGAAGTACGCGATGCCGACAAATATTCACGTTTGCGGGACTTCGGCCTGGCCCTGCCGAAACTGCGCAAGCAGCTTGAAACCCTGTTGGCGACTCCCGGCTTCAGTCGCGACAAGGTGATGGCCACGGTGATTACCTTGCTCGATGCGACGCTGATCCGGGTTGGCAACACGCAGTACGCCCGGGACAACCGCTCCTATGGCCTGACGACCCTGCGCAACCGTCACGTCGAGATCAACGGCAGCGCGATCATGTTCCAGTTTCGCGGCAAGAGCGGCATCGAGCACCAGATCACCGTAAAAGACCGGCGCCTGGCGCGGATCATCAAGCGCTGCCTGGAGATTCCCGGGCAAAACCTCTTTCAGTATCTGGACGAAAACGGTGACCGGCACACCGTCAGCTCCTCCGACGTCAACGCTTACTTGCAAATGCTGACCGGCGCCGACTTCACCGCCAAGGATTACCGCACCTGGGCCGGCAGTGCGCTGGCGTTGGCAGTGTTGCGCAAGCTGCAGTGGCAATCGCCAGCCGATGCAAAGCGGCAGGTGGTGGACATGGTCAAGCATGTCGCCCGGCAACTGGGCAATACCCCGGCGGTTTGCCGCAAGTGCTACATCCACCCGGCGGTCGTCGATGAGTTTATGCAAGGCGCATTGGCCGGACTGCCGCCGTCGCGGGGGCGTAAAAGGCTCAGAGCAGAGGAAGTGGCGCTGGCGGTGTTTCTGGAGAAGCTCATCGAGAAGGCTGAAACACCATGAGTCGTCTTCAGGGGTGCACTGAACCGACGAACTGACCCACCAGTTTTTTGCATGATCGCAAAGCGCTTCTATGCTTGATCTGAACACGAACAGCTTCGGTGGACGCCATGGAAGACATTTTCGTTGTGAAACGCTGCAACAAGATCATCGTTCATGGCCGCCGGGCCGGAGAAACCGGTCACCCACCACCCGACGCCGCCGTCTGGTATCGCATCATCGATACCCGTACTCGCGGCTTTATCGGTGACGGTTACGATCTTGAAGAGGACGCCAGGCGCGAATGTCGCAGGCTTAACGAGGCCAGTTCGCCGGTGTCGCACGGGTTGGCTTGACGCCGGCCACTTTCATTTTCCGGGTCTATACTTGAAGGAGCTGAAGGACCAGCGACCCATCGGCAGAAAGCTCGCTCCCCCGCGGGCTTTTTGTTGCCCTTTAGCCGATTTCCTTGAACGGAGGTGATTGTCATGTCCGAGAAAGAGTCTATCGCCACCCTGCTCACCCTGCTTGACTCCCGTCAGGCCCGCCTTGCTGCTGCGTGCAAGGAGATCGCCGACTGGGTCGATCATCAAGGGGGGCATCCGACAGCGCTCAGGATTCGTGACCGCTTGAACGACATCGAGAAGGACACGCCGCAGATTCGCAGCGCGTTGTCTGCACTCAAACATGTCGAGCCGCCACTGCCTCGGTTCAAATCAGGCGACCGCGTTATTTGAGCCAGGGACAGAGTCCAATTCAGCACACCTGAGCGGTGACCTCTTCGTCACCGTGGTTATGCCTGCCTGCCAGACTCGCGCTACATCCCAACCCGACCCAGTTTGCCGGGCTTTTTTTATTCGTGCCTTCGACCATTTCACACCGTCTTCACAACCGAACTCCTACAGTTCACTTGCTCCTTTGAAAACATCCCCTGGCCCGCCCGCATGCGGGCCATTTTTTTGCCTGCCGTAACGCGAACGAACGCCCTCACCCGCCAGGTGTCGAACGCTTACACATCACGAAGGAGTATGTCCCATGGTCACTCACTTCAAAACCGGCGGGCACCTGGCCTGCGGGCACAAAGGCAGCAACCTCACTTCCAGCAGCATATTGAACCGGGTGAAATGCAGAAGCTGCCGCAACACCGATGCGTACAAGGAAGCGCGCAAAGCCGAACGCAACGCCGCACGTCGGGCCGCACGCAAAGCCAAAGCCACCCACGCCGCCAACGACTGGCGCACAGAGTGGACCCAACGGCTGATCGAGATGCCCGGACTGCAACGGCTACCGCGTGGCTTTACTGGCCAGCCATTTGTATAGCTGACACGCCAGGCGTGAGGATTTCCTCTAGAAAATCGATAAACACATTGATCCGGCTAGAGCCCCGGTGATTGGGCAAGTACAGCGCATTGATGCAACTGCTTGCACTGCCGGGGTTGACTTCGTAATGCTCCAACAACCGTGTCAGCCGGCCTGCGGCGACATCGTCGCGTACCAGCCAGTCGGCCAACAGGGTCACCCCGCCGCCGGCGATTGCCGCTTCGCGCAGGATGTCGGCGTTGTTGCTTTGCAGGCGGCCGTGCACATTGAGCTGGATGGTTTCCTTGTCGCCCTGGAACGTCCAGCACTGGTGCGAACCAGCGTAATCAAAGCGCAGGCATTGGTGCTCGAGCAAGTCGCGAGGATGACACGGCGCCGTGTGGCGGCTCAGGTAATCCGGGCTGGCCACCACCCAGCGCTGGAAGGCCCCTACCCGTTTACTGACGATGTCTTCACTGACCACCGACGATCCCAGACGCACCGACACGTCGATCTGTTCGCTCAGCAGGTCGCTGACCTGATCGCTCAACGAAACGCTTATTTCCAGCCCCGGATGGCGCTCGAGCAAACGGCCCAGATGCGGCGCGATGATCCGCCGACCRAACTCGACRGGSACGCTGATCCGCAGGCGTCCTTGCGCCTCGCTGCCACGGTCGGCAACCACGGCATCGGCTTCGTCGATGGCGTCAAGAATCGCCACAGCCTTTTCGAAATAGGTTTGCCCGGCGACGGTCACGCTGGTGTTGCGTGT
>NZ_JBFTMK010000368.1:0-5150 GCF_056396965.1 Pseudomonas sp. 05N434 | reverse complement strand
AACCTGATGGGCGTGGTCAAGGGCTGCAAGGCCTTCCTGCCGCTGCTGGAGAAAAGCAAAGGCAAAATCATCAACATCGCCTCGATGGCGGCGCTGATGCAAGGCCCGGCCATGAGCAACTACAACGTGGCCAAGGCGGGTGTGGTGGCGTTGTCCGAAAGTTTGCTGATTGAACTGGCCCATGAGGAAGTCAGCGTGCATGTAGTTTGCCCGTCGTTCTTCCAGACCAATCTACTGGACTCCTTCCGTGGCCCGACCCCGGCCATGAAAGCCCAGGTCGGCAAATTGCTGGAAAGCTCACCGATCACCGCTGCTGACATTGCCGACTACATCTATCAGCAGGTCGCCGCTGGCGAATTCTTGATCCTGCCTCACGAGCAGGGCCGTATGGCCTGGGCGATCAAACAGAAAGACCCGCAATTGCTCTACAACGAAATGACTGTGATGGCCGACAAAATGCGCGCCAAGGCCAAACAAAACGCAGGCTGAACTTGCCTGTGCGCAACACCGTCGTTAGGGTGGCCGCCAACCGGCCATCCCAACGAGACGTCTGCATGCTCAATTACCTGTGGTTTTTCCTCGCCGCGCTGTTCGAAATCGCCGGCTGCTTCGCTTTCTGGATGTGGCTGCGCCAGGGTAAAAGCGTGTGGTGGGTCATCCCGGCCTTGTTCAGCCTGACGTTGTTCGCGCTACTGCTGACCCGGGTCGAAGCGAACTACGCCGGTCGCGCCTATGCCGCCTACGGTGGCATCTACATCATCGCGTCGGTTGGTTGGCTGGCGGTGGTCGAGCGGATTCGACCATTGGGCTCGGACTGGATCGGCGTGGCGCTGTGTGTACTCGGGGCGACTGTCATTTTGTTTGGTCCGCGCCTTACCGCTTCCTGACGGATCGGTCCTTCATTCAAGCGGTTTGTCAGACACGTCCGTCAGGGTGATGCAGCCTGCATTGTAGGGCGGGACTGTTTTGCGGTCGTTGCATTGAAGACCCGCTCTGCGCAGGGCATCTTCAGGGGCCGGTAACCCTGAAGGATGAATGCCATGCTTGTACTCAGTCGCGTTGTGGGCGAATTGATATCCATTGGTGACAACATTTCCGTGCGGGTGCTCGCCGTCAACGGAAGCAGTGTGCGYTTCGGTGTTGAAGCGCCACAGCAGGTCAACGTACACCGCGCCGAAGTCTACGAGCGCATCCAGATCAAACAGGCAAAAGCCAAGGCTCGTTAAGGGCTTCAGTCGAACAGGTGCTTGGGCACGTCGTGCTTGAGCATCAACTGGCATTGCTCGCTTTCCGGATCGAAGACGATCAGCGCCTGGCCCTTGGTCAATGCCTGACGCACACGCAACACACGGGTTTCCAGCGGCGTGTCATCGCCGTTGTCCGTGCCGTCACGGGTCACGAAATCCTCGATCAGGCGGGTCAGGGTGTCRACTTCAAGTTGGTCGTGGGGGATCAGCATAAGGCACCTCGGTTAAACATTGGCGCGATGCTACGGCGGATATGAACACATCACCAGTGTTCGCCTCAGCTTTCTGTGCGCTGTCCCAGCAGGCTATCCACCGACGGTACCCGGGTATCGCTTTCCATCTGCGTCTCGTGCTCGATCTGGTGACTGAACCGCTCCAGCGATCCCGTGGCTGGTTGTGCATCGCTGGCGAATACCGGCGGGCTGAGAATGTAGGCGCCGAGCAAACGGCTGAGAGCGGCAAGGCTGTCGATGTGGGTACGTTCGTAGCCGTGAGTGGCGTCGCAACCGAAGGCCAGCAGGGCGGTGCGAATGTCATGGCCGGCGGTGACGGCCGAGTGAGCATCGCTGAAGTAATAGCGGAACAGGTCCCGACGTGCCGGCAGTTCGTTGTCAGCGGCCAGGCGTAGCAGATGCCGCGACAGATGATAGTCATAAGGCCCGCCGGAATCCTGCATCGCCACGCTCACCGCGTGTTCGCTGGAGTGCTGGCCGGGCGCGACCGGCGCGATGTCGATGCCGACGAATTCGCTGACATCCCAGGGCAGGGCCGCCGCTGCGCCGCTGCCGGTTTCCTCGGTGATGGTGAACAGCGGATGGCAGTCGATCATCAACTCTTCGCCGCTGTCGACAATCGCTTTCAGTGCCGCCAGCAGTGCGGCAACGCCAGCCTTGTCGTCGAGGTGACGGGCGCTGATGTGGCCGCTTTCGGTGAACTCCGGCAACGGGTCGAAGGCGACGAAATCGCCGACGCTGATCCCCAGCGAATCGCAATCGGCGCGGGTGGCGCAATAGGCGTCCAGGCGCAATTCGATGTGATCCCAGCTGATCGGCATTTCATCCACGGCGGTGTTGAACGCGTGCCCGGAAGCCATCAGCGGCAACACGCTGCCGCGGATCACGCCGTTGTCGGTGAACAGGCTGACGCGGCTGCCCTCGGCAAAACGGCTGGACCAGCAGCCGACGGGCGCCAGGGTCAGGCGTCCGTTGTCCYTGATCGCGCGAACCGCCGCGCCAATGGTATCCAGGTGAGCGGAGACTGCTCGGTCCGGACTGTTCCTCTTGCCCTTGAGAGTCGCGCGGATAGTGCCGCGACGGGTCATTTCAAAGGGAATGCCCAGTTCTTCAAGGCGCTCGGCGACGTACCGCACGATGGTGTCGGTGAACCCGGTGGGGCTGGGAATGGCGAGCATTTCCAGCAGGACTTTTTGCAGGTAATCGAGATCCGGTTCGGGAATTTTGCTGGTCATGGAAACTCCTGATGGTGTTGGTACAGACAACACATCACTAAGGGACTGCCGGCTGACTATGTGCAAACAACAAATCTACAAACCGCTCGGCCGTCGGCTGCGGTTCATGGTTGGCCAGGCCGGCGCGTTCATTGGCTTCGATAAACACGTACTGCGGCTGGTCGGCGGCCGGTACCATCAGGTCGAGCCCGACCATCGGAATATCCAGCGCTCGCGCCGCGCGCACCGCCGCGTCCACCAAGGCTGGATGCAGAATCGCCGTGACGTCTTCAAGGATGCCGCCGGTATGAAGATTCGCCGTGCGCCGTACGAACAAGTGCTCGCCGGCCGGCAGAATGCTGGCGTAGTCATAACCCGCCGCCTGCAAGGTGCGTTGGGTCTCCTGATCCAGCGGGATTTTGCTTTCGCCGCTGGTTGCCGCCTGACGGCGACGACTCTGGGCTTCGATCAGCGCACCGATCGAATGCTGACCATCGCCCACCACTTCCGCCGGCCGGCGAATGGCAGCCGCGACCACCTCGAAGCCGATCACCAGAATCCGCAAATCGAGGCCTTCGTGAAAACTTTCCAGCAGCACTCGACTGTCGAATGCACGGGCGTTTTCGATGGCTTGCTGGACCTCCTCAATGCTGCGCAAATCCACCGCCACCCCTTGACCCTGTTCACCGTCCAGCGGTTTGACCACCACCCGTTCGTGCTCGTCGAGAAACGCCAGATTGTCGTCCGCGCTTCCCGCCAGTTGTTGTGCGGGCAGTTTGAGGCCGGCGTTTTTCAGCACCTTGTGAGTCAGGCTTTTGTCCTGGCACAAGGTCATGCTGATGGCGCTGGTCAGATCGCTCAGGGATTCGCGGCAACGCACCCGACGACTGCCATGGATCAAGGTAAACAGACCGGCTTGCGCGTCATCCACCTGCACCTCAATACCGCGCCGATGAGCCTCTTCGACGATGATCCGCGCATACGGATTGAACTCGGCTTCGGGGCCGGGGCCGAGAAACAACGGCTGGTTGATACCGTTCTTGCGCTTGATCGCAAAGGTCGACAAGTTGCGAAAACCGAGCTTGGCGTAAAGATTTTTCGCCTGACGGTTGTTGTGCAGCACCGACAGGTCCAGGTAACTCAGCCCACGGCTCATGAAGTGTTCGATCAAGTGCCGCACCAGCACTTCACCGACGCCTGGGCGGGAACATTGCGGATCCACCGCCAGGCACCACAGGCTGCTGCCGTTTTCCGGATCGTTGAATGCCTTGTGGTGATTGAGGCCCATGACGCTGCCGATAATCGCGCCGCTGTCCTCGTCTTCGGCCAGCCAGTACACCGGGCCGCCCTGATGATGGGGCGTCAGCAAACCTGCATCGATCGGCAGCATGCCGCGGGCCTGATACAGCTGATTGATCGCCTGCCAGTCCGCCTCGCTTTGCGCCCGACGAATGCGAAAACCGCGAAACACCCGGGTGGCCTGACGGTAATCGCTGAACCACAGGCGCAAAGTATCGGACGGGTCGAGAAACAGTTGCGCCGGTTCCAGCCCCAGCACTTGCTGGGGGGCGGCGACGTACAAGGCGATGTCCCGCTCACCGGGCTGCTCATTGAGCAACTCTTGGGCGAGGCTCGCCGCATCGGGAAAGGTATGGCCGATTAACAACCGGCCCCAACCGCAATGCACGGCGATGGGCACGGCGCTCAATGCGCTGCCGTCTTCGGCCAGGCGTGCCTGCAAGCGTTCGTAGGAGGGCGCCTGACCGCGCAACAGGCGTTGGCTGTAAGCCGTGGCGTGGGGTTTCATCGATCAGATTCCTTGTTCACTGAGCCACAGGTTCAGGGCCGCCAATTGCCACAGCTTGGAGCCGCGCAACGGGGTCAACTGGCCTTGCGGATCGGTCAGCAGGCGGTCGAGCATGGCGGGGTTGAACAAGCCGCGATCCTGACTCGGATCGAGCAGCAGTTCACGCACCCAATTCAGCGTATCGCCCTGCAAATGCTTGAGGCCAGGCACCGGGAAGTAACCCTTTTTACGGTCGATCACTTCACTGGGAATGACCAGCCGCGCTGCTTCTTTCAACACTTGCTTGCCGCCATCCGGCAGTTTGAATTTGCCCGGCACCCGCGCCGACAATTCCACCAGGCGATAGTCGAGAAACGGCGTGCGCGCTTCCAGGCCCCAGGCCATGGTCATGTTGTCGACCCGTTTGACGGGGTCGTCCACCAGCATCACGGTGCTGTCCAGGCGCAGGGCTTTGTCCACCGCCGCGTCGGCACCGGGTTGTGCGAAATGTTCCTTCACGAAGTCGCCGGCGGCATCGTTGGCTGTCAGCCATTTCGGTTGCACTGTGGCGGCATAGTCGGCATAGCTGCGGTCGAAAAACGCATCGCGATATGCCGCATACGGATCGCTCGCGCCGTCCACCTGCGGATACCAGTGATACCCGGCGAAC
>NZ_JBFTMK010000367.1:0-7616 GCF_056396965.1 Pseudomonas sp. 05N434 | reverse complement strand
TTCCTGATCTTTGCAGTGATCGCCCTGCTCCTGCCACTGGTGCTCAAACAGAGCTTCGATATCACCGCGCAGGTGCTCGTGCAGTCCAAAAAACTCTCTCAGGGCGACGCCACCACATCCCTGACCCAAGGCGATGCCTCTTTCATTCCGCCATCACTGGCGGATATGGAAACCGAGAGCAATATCCTGCGCTCGCCGGCCCTGATCCGTCAGACCATCAGTGACCTTCAGGCCAAAGGCGAATACACGCCCAACCCCGGGGCCTTCAACAAACTGGTGACCGTACCGATCCAGCGTTTCGTGACCAACCCCTTGCGTGAATACGTGATCAACCCGGTGCGCGGCGCGCTCGGGCTTGCAATCGATCCGGTGCGGGACACCTCCCTGGATACCTTCACCCAGGAGGCCATCGATAACCTGAAGATCGACACCCTGCCCGGCTCCAACGTGATCTCCATTATCTACAGCTCAAGCGATCCGGCCCAAGGCACCCGGTTTGTCGCAACGATGTTGCAAAACTACCTGGCCAGCCGTCAGGAACTGCAATCGATCGATCTGCCACAGAGCTTCTACGAAACCAAGAAGAAGCAGTATCAGGTGCGGCTCGATGGCCTGGAAGGCACTCGACTGGCGCTGCTCGAAAAGATCGGTGCGTCCGATCCGAAGGAAGAAATCACCTTCCGCCTCAACGCCATCAACACCGAGGAAGAGAACCTGAACCAGTATCAGGATCGCTTGCTGCAAAGCCAGCGCTGGCTCGACTACCTGAAAACCGCGCTGGCGGCGGCCAACAATACCTCTCGGCTCAACGACTACACCTTCCCCTTCACCTTCACCACCACGGTGGACAACATTGCCTTCGAAGACCGGGAGATCCGGCAGATCGGTGAGCAGCTGACGACTCAAGTCAGTCGCTACATGAATGACCTGGCGGTGTTCCAGCCGGGCAGCGAACCGATGCTGCTGGCCCGTGAGCAAATTACCCGCACCCGTCAGCAGTTCCTGAAAATCGTCAGCAACCGGATTCAGGAACGCACCAGCGACCTGGCGATTGTCACCTCGGTGATCAACCAGAAAACCGCGCGCATCGCCGAGTTCAAGAACCGTATCCACCAGTTGCAAGTGGCGCAGAGCAAGTTGCAGCAGATGGATACCGAGATCAATGCCTTGCACGCGGCGTTCTCCACCTACGCCCAGCGCTTTGCCGAAAGCAGCACCGCCCGCGCGCTGGACAGCGATTTGTCCAACGCCCGGGTGCTCARCCCGCCGTTCGAACCGTCCGAGGTGGCGTTTCCCAAACCGCTGCTGATCATTCCGTTCGGAATGCTGACCGGTCTGCTGCTGGCGATTGCCTTCGTCTACGTGCGTGAGTTCTTCGATCACAGCTTCAAACATCCAGCGCAAATCACCCATGAACTGGGCTTGCCGGTGCTGTTGGTGATCAACGATCAGGACGTCCTGCCGAACAACCCGCACAAGAACTGGACCGTGCCTAGCTTCATGTATTGGGTGCGCCATTGAACGGGCCGCTCAACGCCAGCGCGCTGCCGATTATGCATTTGATCAGCAGCGGCGGCTTTTATGGCGCTGAGCGGATGTTGCTGGACCATTGCCTGGCGACGCCAGGGCACCACCAGGTGCTGTTTCTGGATGCGCCGCCGGCCCTGATCGACCGGTTCCGCGAGGCCGGGGTCGATTGCCGCGCTTTCGCGGGACTGGGGCAATTGCTGGGTCATTTACGTTATCGGCGGGCTGAACATCCGCTGATCAATACGCACAATTTCAAAGGCCTGGTGTTTGGCTGGGTCGGCGCGACATTGTTTGACTTGCCATTGGTGATTACCCAGCACGGTTTCACCCCGCGCAGTCGCAAGCAACGCTTCTACGGCTGGCTGAGCCTGCAACTGTGCCGCACCGCGTCGGTGAATCGGGTGGTGTGCGTGGCCGAAAGCATCGCAGCGCTGCACCGCAAGGCCAGTGTTCGGAAGGAGAAGCTGCAAGTGATTCCCAATGGTCTGCCAACCGCCAACGGCTTGCTGCCCCACAACGCCAGACACCCGCGCTGGCTGGCGGGCTATGTCGGTCGGCTGACSCATGAAAAAGGCCCGGACCTGTTTCTCGATGCGCTGATTGCGCTGTGTCACCGACATCCGCAACTGGACGCAGTGATGCTCGGCGATGGCCCGGAACGGGAAACCCTGCTGGCGCGAATTGCCGCCGCCGGCTTGCACAACCGCATCACCCTGCCGGGTTACCAGACCGACATGAACCGCTGGTGGCCGCAACTCGATGCGCTGGTGATCAGCTCGCGCACCGAGGGCACGCCGATGATTTTGCTCGAAGCAATGCAGGCCGGAGTGCCGGTGGTGGCGTTCAGCGTCGGCGGAATTCCCGATGTGCTGGAGGATCGGCACAACGGTCTGCTGGCGCCCCCCACCGACAGCGTCGCCCTCGCCCGGCAGCTCGACACGCTGCTGAGTGAGCCGGTACTGGCTCGCGAACTGATCGACAACGCAAGACGTACGCAACAGGACCGTTACGACCTGAAGGCCTTGGCCGAACGCTGGTCGCAGCTTTATATCCGTACTGCACGGGAGGCACGCGCGTGATCTTTCCGCTCTCGATCGTCAGTCTGCTCGCCCTGGTCTGCCTCGGTTTGCTGGCCAGCCCTTACCCCTATCTGGCGCCCGGCGCGGTGCTCGGCATGGTCGCTGTCGGTGTGCTCTACCGAAAACCCGCCTGGGGGTTATTGGGCATCGCGGCGCTGGTGCCATTCGAAGGTTTCTTCAAGGGCAACGCGCTGTCAGGCACCAAATTCATCGGTGCGTCACTGGCACTGGTCCTGATGTTGCAACTGGCCATTCACCAGATTCCGTCCGAGCGCCTGCGCAGCAACATCTGGCGCTACCTGATCGGATTCATGGTGTTGTACGGGTTGAGTATGATCAATACCGACAGCATGGACATGTCCCAAAGTCATCTACGGGATTTGAGCGTCGGCCTGGTGCTGTTTGTGATCACCTTGCTGATTGGCCGTGATTTGAACCTCGATCTGTTCGCCCGGCTGGTGACCCTCAGCGTCGCCGCAACCTCTGTGCTAGCCATGTTCTCCACCAAGTATCAGGACCAGGGCCGTGCCGCCGGGCTGCTGGAAGACGCGAACTCGTTTGCCCTGCTGATCGCCTTCGCCGTGCCGTTGGCCCTGCTGCTGGTGATCCGCGGCCCGAACCTGTTGCACCGATTGTTCTGGGGCGGCTGCTGCATTTTGCTGTTGGGCGGCATGACCAAAACCGATTCCCGTTCCGGGCTGGTGGTCCTGTTCCTGAGCTTGATGATCGGCGCCTGGCACTACCGCGCGCAGTTGCCACGCATCCGGCCGCGCCACTTGGGTTTTGCCATGCTCGGCCTTGCGCTCGTGATCCCGGTGGGGATTTATTCGATGCCGGCCGGTTACCTCAAGCGCATCCAGTCCTTGAGCGTCTTGAAAGAAGGCGCCAAAAGCCAGGACGAATCCCTCGGCCGCCGCACGTCATACCTTGTGGTCGGCAGCCAGATCATTCGTGAACACCCGTTACTCGGCTCCGGCCCCGGCACCTTCCCGCTGCACTACGCCACCTCCGGTTACGCCAAGGTGTTTTCCGCCAACCGCAAACCCGGCGACTTGTACCGCCGTGCTCACAACACGTACRTGGAAATCTTCAGTGAACTGGGGATTCCCGCCGGGTTGTTGTTCGTCGGCATGCTCGGCCTTGGGATGTACAACCTGGTCCGCGCCCGTCGAGCCTGGATGCTGCGACGGGATTGGGAACAGGCCGACCTGATCACCCACCTGGGCATCAGTTATCTGTCGTTGACACTGTTTTTGATGTTCCTCAGCGCACCGAATCACAAGTACCTGTGGATCATGCTCGCCCTGACCTGGGTGTTGCGCCTCAAGGCGGAAGAACGTCCGCCGACGGAGGCCAGGGCATGAACCGCATCAGCATTGCCATCCCGATGTACAACGAGGCCAGACACATCGGCCGCACCTTGCTTGCCGCGAAAAAAGCCGCGCAAGCTGCCGGGATGGAATGCGAGCTGATCGTGGTCGATAACGGCTCCAACGATCAGGGCCCGCACATCGCTCGCCAGCTCGGGGCGCAGGTGCTGGTGCTGCCCGGGCTGCTGATCGGCGCCCTGCGCAATCGCGGGGCGGCGATGGCGACAGGCGAATGGCTGGGCTTCATCGATGCCGATATCGAGATGCCCGAGGACTGGCTCACGCTGTTGTTGAGCATCCAACACGCGGTTCAGGTCGACGTCCTGGGACTGGACCTGCACACCCCGGCCGAAGCCCCGTGGTATGCCAATGCCTGGCAACGCCGCACGTTGCGCCCGAACGATGAAACCATGAAAGCAGTGCGATGGCTGCCCAGTTCCAACCTGTTGATGCGTCGTCCATGGTTCGACAAGGTCGGCGGCTTCAACGAAAACCTGCGCACCGGCGAAGACAAAGATTTCACCATGCGCCTTTCCCACTCTGGCGCACGCCTGCTGGCCGTCAACCAGAGCGTTGCCCTGCATTGGGGTTACGAGAGCAGTTGGCGCGAATGGATGGGCAAGGAGTTCTGGCGTCAGGGCAGTCACCTGCAATTACTGCGCAGCCACGGCATGAATCTGCGTTTACTGCGTTTCCCGATGCTGTCGATCATCGCCTGGGTGTTGGATTTCATGGCGCTATCCGCCCTGCTCAACGGTTTCCCCCTACTGGCGCTATTCATGCTGTTCGTCACCAGCCTGCCAGCGCTCGCCCAAAGTCTGCGCCAGAGCCTGATACACCGCGACCTGCGCCTGATGCTGCAACTCTGGGGCCTGCATTGGGTGCGTCTGCACCTGGCGGGTGCCGCGCTCATCCTGAGCCTTTGTCGCTGGAAATTCTGGCCAGCGACGGCTCCACCGACGACACCGTGGCCTGCGCCCGCAAGGTCATCGACCCGCGCATCAGCGTGCTCGACCTGCCCCGTCAGGGCAAGGCAGCCACCTTGAATGCCGCCGTTGCCCTGAGCACGGGCGAGATTCTGGTGTTCACCGATGCCGACAACCAATGGTCGACCGACACCCTCGGCCAATTGCTCGCGCCCCTGGCCGATCCACAGGTCGGGGCCTGCGCCGGACACATGTTGATCCCGGTGGCGGGCCAGGGCCTGAGCCTGGGCGACAGCCTTTATCGGCACTACGAAGGCTGGCTGCGCATGGTGGAAAATCGTACCGGCTGCATGGTCTCCGCCGACGGCGCCCTGCTCGCCCTGCGTCGCGAGTTGTTCCAGAACGTGCCGTCGGAGGTCAACGATGATTTCTTTATCAGTACCTGCGCGCCGGTGGCGCACAAACGCATTGTCTATGTGCCCACAGCCCGGGTGATCGACCAGGGCGTCGATGAGATCGACAAACAATGGCGCCGTCGTCTGCGCGTCACCGTCGGTGGTTTGCAGAGCCTGGCCCAGCGCCGGGAACTGTTGAACCCATGGCGCCATGGCTTGTATGCGATTGCGCTGATCAGCCACAAACTGATTCGACGCCTGGCACCGATCCTGTTACTGCCGTTGTTGCTGAGCAACTTCTGGCTGTGGAACGTCCATGGCTTCTATCGCCTGAGCCTGATCGCGCAACTGCTCGGTTATGCGGTGGCCATCGCCGGCCTGCTGGATGTGCAACACCGTTTGCCCAAACCCTTTCGCCTCGCCGGCTTCTTTCTGGTGACCCTTGCCGGGATGAGTATCGGTCTGTGGCAGTTCCTGCGTGGACAGCGGTACGCGCAGTGGAACCCCGAGCAAAATCGTTGACAGGACCGCGCCATGGCGATCAGACAATTATTAAAACGCACCAGTGGCTGGCTCTATCTCAACTCGCCGGTAGGCCGCCACCAACTGCACGGTGCCGGGGTGATCCTGATGCTGCACCGGGTGCTGCCCAATGACCGCGCCGCCGACCTGCCTCATCGAAATGAACTGTGCGTGGGACCGAAGGCCTTTGCCCATCTGCTGCTCTGGTTGAAAAAACACTTCGACTGCGTGCCGCTGATGGAAATTCTGCAACCCGGCACCGCCATGTCGGAACGTCCCAAAGTCGCACTGACCTTCGACGATGGCTGGCGCGACAACGCGCTGAATGCCTTCCCGTTGCTGAAAAGGTATCAGATGCCGGCGAGCATTTTTCTCTCCACCGACTTCATCGGCAGCCGGCAACGCTTCTGGTGGGAAAGCCTGGGGGAAACCCTGTGGCACAGCCATGGTGAAAAAGCCCGGACGCACTTGATTGAATGCCTGCGACAGATCGGGCGACCGTTACCGGTGCTGCTCGATGATCTGGATGTGCAGCGCCGTAGCCTGGCGCTTTTGCATTTTCTGCAAAGCCTGAAAAACCTGCCGCCGGGCGAACTGAACCGGCTCACCAATCAATGCCCTGAAGAGTCGTTGCCCCAGGCCCTGGACTGGCATCAAGTGCGCGCGCTGGAAGCCAGCGGGTTGATCCGCTTTGGCCCTCACGGCGCCAGCCACACGCTACTCACCGAGCTTGACGATCAACACCTGGATGAAGAATTGAGCCGCAGCCGCAATGCACTGTTGAACGGCTGCATCCGGCCGCTGCCGGTCTATTGCTACCCCAATGGCGACCACGATGCGCGGGTGCGCGAGCATGTGGCCGACCACGACTTTGCGTTTGCCCTGGGCACCGCCAGCGGGATTTACCGTGGCGTCGAAGATCCATTGGCCTTACCACGGATCGGCATCAGCCAGCGCACGGCACGCAACCCGGAGTTGCTGTCGTGGCGCATCTACCGCGGAGCCCGGCCATGAGTCGCAGCCACTACCTCAAACACCTCGCCCTGAGCATGGGCACCAAACTGGCGATGATCGGCCTGCGCCTGCTGCGTAACGTATTGCTGGCGCGAATTCTGGGGCCCAGCGAGCGCGGCCTGTTTGCGCTGCTCAGTACCCTGCCCGACTTGATCAGCGCCGCCACCAGCGGCGGGCTGAATTCGGCGGTGGGTTATCAGGCGGCCAAGCAACGGCCCATGGGTTTGCTGCTGAGTCAGGTGCTGGTATTCGGTTGCCTGCTGGCGGGGTTGCTGACGTTGCTGGTGGTGGCGCTGACCCGCGAGTTCGGCAGCGAACTCGACATCACCACACAACTGGGATTGCTCGCCTGGCTGTTGCTGCTGGCGGTGCCGTTGACCGTGCTCAAGAGCGGCCTGCTGACATTGCACAACGCGTCGGGCGGTGTGGTGGCGTTCAATGCCTTGCGGCTGGTGGAGTCGCTGGCGCCACTGCTGCTGTTTATCGCCTTGTTCTGGATGTGGAAAGACGCCGCGCTGGAAGCGGCGCTGATCAGTTGGCTGGCCGGCATCAGCCTGGTGGTGCTGGCTGGCTGGGTCTGGCTCAACCGTGCGCAACCCCTGACGTTGCAATGGGACCGCGCCAGCCAGAAAGAACTGTTGCGCTACAGCGCCCGTAGCCATCCCGATTTGTTGTTCCAGCAAGTCATTCTGCGCTCCGACTACCTGTTCATCGGTGCCTTGCTCGGCAGTACGGCATTGGGTCATTACGCCATGGCCAGCGCTGCCGCCGAGTTGCTGC
>NZ_JBFTMK010000366.1:0-6819 GCF_056396965.1 Pseudomonas sp. 05N434 | reverse complement strand
GATCACGCGAATCCGGCTTGCCTCAAGGTAACCAGGATTGTCGCGAATCTTCGGAAGCATGTCCTTGAGCAGAATCGTCGGTGGTACGGTCCAGGTGGGGTTGAACGTGACGTAGGTGATCGCGGATTGAAAAATCGGCGTGCTGCGAAACGGTTTACCGACCTGCACCCGTGAGCGCCAGATCGGTTTGCCATCGCGATAGAACGCGACTTTATACCCGGCGATATCGACCACGACGAAGGTGCCCTGAAGTTTGTACAGCAGCCATCGCGGGCAAAGGCGCGCGCAATGTCATGGCTATCGAGGGCGGCAAAAAACTTATTGACGTCCTCCCGAGGATCGACGCCAGCGGGGTCGAAGTTCCAGTGGATGTCCAACCGCGAAGGGTCGACCTTGCCGCGCCGCAACTGCAGCAGCGCCGTGATGRACGTCCGGGTGGCGGAGATATCAAAGGCTGCCCGTTGCCCGGGGGTTGGGGAGGTTGTCTGCATCAGCGTGTGGGCCTCGGCCAACTCGGCGATCCGGAAATCCGCGGGGTTCAGGCCATCGGCCTGGGTATCACCCAAGCTTTTCAACAACTGGGCGACATCGTCATCGTCCGTCCAGGCGGCGCGATAGCCACGATGGCTATAAAAATCCAGCACGACTCGGTTCACATCGACCCGTTGATGACGCGGCGAGGTGAGCAGCGGCGGAAACGCCGAACTCAATGGCGCCAACTCCGCCTGAATCGCTTGGCCGACATAATCACCGGGAGCCGCTTCAGCCACAGTGCTAACGGGAGATGCCGGCTCAATCGGCGAAGTTTGCGCGATCGCAGTGCCGCTTATCAGAAAGCCCATAAAAAATATGCGGCTTATGACGAATAACCTTGTTAACTGCCCCATGGATAATCCTTAATCTTCCGTTTTCAACCGGCTAGCGTCGTGCGCGCTGCTAGACTCGAAATATTCAGATGAGACTTGCATATGGCCCCACACCGCTTTGGCTGCTTAATGACGGCCCTGCTGCTGACTGCTTTTTTTTCATTACCGGCAGCCTACGCCGATTCGCTTGAAGCTGCCTTGGTCAAAGCGGCCCCCGATGCCAACGCCAAAGTCATTGCCCTGGCCGTTCGCGCCTCCCAATGCAGCCGGGCCCAAGGCACGTCCCCGGTGCAGAGACTCGCAGTGATCGATTATTCCCTGCCCTCGACGGTGCAACGTCTTTGGGTATTCGACCTTAAACAACGCAAATTGTTGTTCCATGAACTGGTCGCCCACGGTCGCAACAGTGGCGAGAACATGGCCAGCCAATTCTCCAATCAGAATGCCAGCTACGCCACCAGCCTGGGCTTGTACCGTACCCAATCCAGCTATGTCGGGCAGAACGGTTATTCCCTGCGCATGGAAGGTCTGGAACCGGGTTTTAACGACAACGCCTTCGAACGGGCGATCGTCATTCACGGCGCGCCTTACGTCAGCCCTGCCCTGGCGCGGGCCAATGGCCGGATTGGCAGAAGTCTCGGCTGCCCTGCAGTGAGGCCTGCGATTGCACATCGGCTGATCGACTCGATGAAGGATGGGCAGTTGTTATTTTCTTACTACCCGGATCAGCGTTGGTTGAAGTCTTCTTCGTATATCAATTGCGGTAACGCCACCGTGGCGGATTCGTCCAGGTCCAATAGCAGTCCTTGAACACCGCGTGAAACTGTCAAAACTGTAATCTTGGCCTCAGCCTGCTGAAAGGCACCGCCCGTTAGCCTCCTCCCCATTGAGTTCTCTTCCTTCCGCTCAGGATGGACCTGAGGGCTTCATCAGGCTGACGGACGGGATAAAACGGCATGCATTCCAACACCTCAAGACGCACCTTTGTGAAGGGCCTGGCCGCTGGCGGGGTGCTCGCTGGCCTCGGGCTGTGGCGCACGCCAGTCTGGGCGGTCACCAGCCCCGGCCAACCGAATGTGCTGGCCGGTACCGACTTCGACCTGTTCATTGGCGAATCCCCGGTCAACATCACCGGCAACCCTCGAACCGCGATGACCATCAACGGCGGCATTCCCGGCCCCCTGCTGCGCTGGCGTGAAGGCGACACCGTCACGCTGCGGGTGAAAAACAAACTCAAGGACAGCACGTCGATTCACTGGCACGGCATTTTGCTGCCGGCCAACATGGACGGCGTGCCGGGCCTGAGTTTTCACGGGATCGAACCGGACGGCATGTACGTCTACCAGTTCAAGGTCCGGCAGAACGGCACTTACTGGTACCACAGCCATTCGGGCTTTCAGGAACAGTCCGGGGTTTACGGGCCGTTGGTGATCGACGCCAAGGAGCCGGAGCCGTTCCAGTACGACCGCGACTACGTGGTGATGCTCACCGACTGGACCGACGAAGACGCCGTCGGCCTGATGAAAAAACTCAAGAAACAATCGGACTACTACAACTACAACAAACGCACTGTGGGCGACTTCATCCACGACGTCAGCGAGAAAGGCTGGGGCTCGACGGTGGCCGATCGCAAGATGTGGGCCGAGATGAAGATGAACCCCACCGACCTGGCGGACGTCAGCGGTGCCACTTACACCTACTTGATGAACGGCCAGGCGCCGAACATGAACTGGACTGGCCTATTCCGTCCCGGCGAAAAGCTGCGCCTGCGTTTTATCAACGGCTCGTCCATGACCTATTTCGACGTGCGTATCCCGGGCTTGAAAATGACCGTGGTCGCGGCGGATGGCCAACACGTCAAACCGGTGAGCGTCGACGAGTTCCGCATCGCGGTGGCGGAGACGTTCGATGTAATTGTCGAGCCGACCCAGGACGCCTACACGCTGTTCGCCCAATCGATGGATCGAACGGGTTATGCGCGAGGCACCCTGGCGGTGAAGGCAGGGTTGTCGGCGCCGATTCCAGCGCTGGATCCGCGACCGCTGCTGACCATGGATGACATGGGCATGGGCGGCATGGATCACGGCAGCATGGGCGGTGACATGGCGGGGATGGACCACGGTGCCATGCAAGGCATGAACGGTGGTGACATGCAGGGCATGGACGGCGGCGACATGCAGGGCATGGACAGCATGGCCGGAATGGATCACAGCAGCATGGCCATGGGTGGCATGGCCGGAATGCAATCCCATCCCGACACGGAAAAAAACAACCCTCTGGTGGACATGCAAGCCATGAGCACCACGCCAAAACTCGACGACCCGGGCATCGGCCTGCGCAACAACGGCCGCCGTGTGCTGACCTACTCCGACCTGCGCAGCACCTTCGAAGACCCGGACGGCCGCGAGCCCGACCGCACCATCGAACTGCACCTGACCGGCCACATGGAGAAGTTCGCCTGGTCGTTCAACGGCGTGAAGTTCTCTGATGCCGAACCCGTGCGACTCAAGTACGGCGAGCGGGTTCGAGTGGTGCTGGTCAACGACACGATGATGACTCACCCCATTCATTTGCACGGCATGTGGAGTGACCTCGAAGACGAGAACGGCCAGTTCATGGTACGCAAACACACCATCGACATGCCGCCGGGATCAAAGCGCAGCTATCGGGTCACCGCCGACGCGCTCGGCCGCTGGGCCTACCACTGCCATCTCCTGTACCACATGGAAATGGGCATGTTCCGTGAAGTTCGCGTGGAAGAATGAGGCGCTACCCATGACCAGACTGAATCGCTCTACCCGCCTCGCCTTGGCACTCACCGGCTTCACGGTCTCTTCGGCCATGGCCGCCACCGACAACATGCAGGGCATGGACCATAACCAGATGCCGGGCATGGACCACAGCCAGATGCAGAGCGAGGATTACGGGCAAATGCAGCCCGCCGCGCCGACCCAAAGCCGCACGCCGATCCCGGCATTGACCGACGCCGACCGTGCCGCCGTTTTCGTCAGCCCCGCCGGCCATGACATGCACGACAGTGCGCTCAACTATTACTTCCTCGCCGACAAACTCGAATGGCAGGACGCCGATAACGGCAGCGCATTGGCGTGGGATCTGTCCGGCTGGATCGGCGGCGACATCGATCGCCTGTGGCTGCGCTCCGAAGGCGAACGCGTCAATGGCAAAACCGAAGACGCCGAGGTCCAGGCCCTCTGGGGTCACGCGATCAGCCCATGGTGGGACGTGGTGACCGGCGTGCGCCAGGACTTCAAACCCGGCGCCCCGCAAACCTGGGCCGCGCTCGGCGTGCAAGGCATGGCGTTGTACAACTTCGAAACCGAGGCCACCGCGTTCATCGGCGAAGGCGGTCAGACCGCTGCACGCCTTGAAGGCGACTACGACATCCTGCTCACCAACCGGCTGATTCTGCAGCCGACCGCCGAGCTCAACGTCTACGGCAAAAACGACCCGCAACGGGGCATCGGCTCCGGGTTGTCCAACACCGAAGCCGGGCTGCGCCTGCGCTATGAAATCCGCCGGGAATTCGCGCCCTACATCGGCGTGACCTGGAACCGCACCTACGGCAAAACCGCCGATTACGCCAGGGACGAAGGCGAGGACCGCAGCGAAGCCCGACTGGTCGTCGGCGTTCGGCTGTGGTTCTAAACACTTCAACTCAAAAACCTAAAAACCAACCGCTCAAAGCGGTAAGAGGCCTTGCATGCGCACCATCAAAACCACCGCTGTCGCCATCGCACTTTCCACCGGGCTGCTCATGAGCGCACTGGCTCAAGCCCACCCGAAACTGCTCTCCTCCACTCCAACCGAAGGCGCGGACGGCGCAGCGCCCAGCAACATCGAACTGCACTTCTCCGAAAACCTCATGACCCAATTCTCCGGCGCCAAACTGGTCATGACCGAAATGCCCGGCATGGCCCATTCCCCCATGCCGATGAAAGCCAAGGTCTCCGGCGGCAGCGACCCGAAAACCATGGTCATCACCCCGCTCTCGCCCCTGCCCACCGGCAGCTACAAAGTCGAATGGCGCGCCGTGTCTTCGGACACTCACCCGATCACCGGCAACGTTACGTTCAAAGTGAAGTGATTGATGAGCGACTCGGTCGGCATTGCCCTGCGGTTTGCGTTGTATGTGGATTTGATGCTGTTGTTCGGGGTAGCGCTTTTTGGGCTGTACAGCCTTAAAGGTCAGGAACGGATGTCCGGGGCGGTGCTGCCATTCCGCTCGATGCTGGCGGGGACGGCAGTGCTGGGCGCGGTGTTGTCCGTCGCCAGCATGGTGATGATGGCGAGCGCCATGAGCGGTGAAACGGACTTCGCCGAATTTCGCGGTGGACATTCTGCACCTGCTGGCGGCGGGGGCTTGGCTTGGCGCGTTGCTGGCGTTTGCGTTGATGGCGAAGATCAACGCCCTGCAAACCGAAGCGCGCCTCAGGTTGCTGGCCCGCGCGGTTAATCGGTTTGAGGCGATTGGCGCGGCCATCGTCGTGGTCATCACGGTGACGGGGGTGGTGAATTATCTGTTCATCGTTGGGCCGAAGCTGGACGAGGTGTTTCTCAGCACTTACGGGATTCTGCTGTTCATCAAAGTGGTGCTGTTTGCCGGCATGCTGGTGCTCGCCGCGTTGAACCGGTTTCACCTCGGGCCGTTTCTGGAGCGGTCGTTGCGGGACGGGCAATACACGGTCGCCGCCAATGCGTTGCGGCGCAGCGTGGTGGTGGAATTGGCAGCGGCGGTGTTGATCGTGGGATTGGTGGCCTGGTTGGGGACGTTGAGTCCGGAGATGAAAATGGGCGAATTGTAGGGGCACAAGTACCTTTAGAAGGCGCGTAACAAAAGAGGTCGCCTTCCCCGACGTCCGGTGCCCTCCTTTATTTGCCTAGGTGAAAATCCCCTACTACCGTCAACAGTCAGAGGCGGCATTTACCGCTGTGGGCACTCGACATCAGGGAGCGAAATCGGGATGGCTTACAATTTAGCGTTGGTGAACCCCTTTAATGCAAAGGAATCAGCGGATTACGACGAAATATCTAGAAGCTGGCTTGATGCCTGGAAAGAAAAGTCCAAAAGAATAATGCCCCCACCCTCGGAAAGCGATTCAAAAAATTCATCTCCTTCTTTCAAAGAAGATGGAATAAAAAGATTAAGAGATGACGATGAGGAAGAAAAGGAACACCCGAGCAAGACACAAAAAACTTCGGCAATCATCTCTAAATACATAAGCAAAGGCTGCCTGGTGTCCGGTGGCCCCGCCGCCGAGCAGCTTGTTAGTTTTATTAGAACACTGATTGGAGACGGAGATCGAATTTACGTCCTGGGCCATTGTGAACCGGGAAGCTCCGTGCTTATGTCCTCGGAAGAAAAAGGCAAAGGTCAAACCGTCAACGCCAAAGAACTGGCAAGATTTTTTGACGTGTTATTTGGACTTAATAAGAGCTATGCGGGAAAAATCAAGATATTCGGATGCCATAGCGCACTGGGTTTGGGTGATACAAAATCCTTCGCCGAACAATTCAAGGATGCAATGAGGAAACGTGAATACCATAACTGCACCGTTGAAGGGTATACAGCGTCAGTCAGAGGCTACGATGGCGAGCACAAAGTTGCGTTCATCGGAACCGCCGAAGAGCTAAAACGAGCCCAGATGGCTGAAATTCTGTATGCAGAAGAAACGATCAGCAAAGCTAAGCTCGACTCTTTCTATGAAAACAAAACCGCACGTCCCAGCACCCGGAGAGTGTCCTTCGCCTAGTTTCAGATAGTTTTAAGACAATAGGCTGACGCGTCGCTCAATCATTAAAGGGCGCAAAGGCTTAAGGGTTGACACCCAAGCGCCAAGGTGAAAAAAAGCGGCGCAATTATCGAAAGGAGTTCGAAAATGGCTGACGTGATGAAAGTAGTGGATGTCGACTTAAAAATACTTAAATCAAACCC
>NZ_JBFTMK010000365.1:0-9768 GCF_056396965.1 Pseudomonas sp. 05N434 | reverse complement strand
CAGGATTTCCTCCCTGAAGCGCATCTGCTCCCGCGTTTTCAGGTGGTATTGGCCGGCAACGCCTTTTTCCACATCAGGGAAATATCCACCGGACGTGTCAGAGGTTTCCGCGCCGACCATAACGAAGCCTGCGCCCTTGCCCGCTCGCTCGAGTCTCGCAACTGACTCATCTTGCGGCATTCACATTTATAGACGTTTCGTCACGCCGGCGACTTAACTCAGCCGCCGGCAGGCAACTACTGCCATACTGCCCGCCCCATGAAACCCGTCTCCAGGGTGGACGGCGCTCAATACAACATAATATTTCAAAGGGAAGACTGCTACGTGACGGAATTTGATATCGGTGAATTTTTTATCCGGGGCGAAGCCAGAGAGGTCGACGGTGAATTCCAGGCAGTCATTATCATGCGCGCCAAACCACCGTTGACCACGGTGTCGTATCACCAGGTCGAAAAGGATCGCTGGTTCAAGACTGCGGAAGTCGCGACGATTGCCGCCCAGGAGTCCGCCAAAGCCCTGAAGCTTGCCGTCGATGAGGGTGCGTTGAAGGGCTGACCATCGGGTTTACAGTCTATGCTCATCCCTGCTTTGAACATCGTTATCGAACTCCCTGGCGCGCGGCCCCCTCAGATGCAATGAAGCCGCACCTCAGACCTCACGCCCGAGGCGATTGATTATCTGCAAGGAGATGAAGATGGATTCACCCACACATGACTTGAAAGGCTTGTTCGACCAGCTCGGCCTGGACTCCAGCGAAAAGGCCATCGACGATTTCATTGCCCTGCATTCACCGTTGCCCGATGACAAGAAACTCATCGATGCCGAGTTCTGGACTCCGCAACAAGCCGGCTTCCTCAAGGAACAACTGCGTGAAGACGCCGATTGGGCGCACGTGGTCGACGACCTGAACCTGCGCATGCACCAGATTCACTAGCTGAGGTTCAATGCAGGCTGTCGGGCATTTCGACGTTCAATTGTGCCAACCAGGCAGCCCTGCACTCCTCGGCTTCATTACGACTGGAGAACACCGTCCCCCGGCGCTCACCGTTGAGCAGCACCACCCAACAGACGCTCTGCCCCATCGCTCGCAAACTGGCGGGCACGCCGCTGCCAATCATGACCGCGACATCGACTTTGCTTTGCATGCTGACCTCTCGAATTTCATTAGCGACCTAACTATGCAGGCATGTTAATGAGTTCATCCTCGAGGAAACAGCAACGGCGTTGCATAGCTTCGTTGCATATGCGGTAACAATTGCCAGGCTATCAGCGAGGCTTTTCCGGTTTGTAGCCCAACCGCAATCCACCCCAGTGGCGCCCCTTGAGCATGATCGGCACCGAGAGGTCGTGCATCAGTTCACCGGTGTCGCGGGTGTAGGTCTGCAACAGTACGGCCTGCTGGTGGCTGCCACAGCGAATCCCGGTGCGGTCGGCGAACTTGCGCTTGGTGCGGTTTTGCAGGGTATCGACCTGCACGTCGCCGGTCAGTGGCTGGCTGAACACCGTGTTGTGGGTCGGGACATACCCCTGCTGCGTGCAGGCAATGGCGAATACCAGGCCTTCGTGACGCGGCAGCAACGGTTCCTGAATCGCCGGCAAGACCTGATCGGTGTAACGGTCGAAGCGGGTCTGGTATTTGGTCGGGCTGGTGTTGGGGATCGTCTGATAATTGCGATCAAACAGGTCGTCGAGGCTGATCCGGCCCTGGTCGATATCCGCCTCGAAACGCGCCGCAATCTGACTCGCCCCTTCGCGGGCCAGGTCGTAAATCCGCTGATGATAGTCATCCAGCCCGACTTCGGCGAGACGTTCACTGATGGTTTCGGCCTGCCCTTCCATTTGCACCGCCGCCTGGGCCAGGCGCTGGGTTTGCTGGTCACTGATCGCCAGGTCGCTGCGCATTTGTTCGATGGCGTGGAACAGGCTGTCGAGTTGTTCGCGATTAGTGTCTGCGCCCAGAGCGATTTCCCCGACCTGCCTTTCAACACCGGCCGCCAGGCGCGCGATGTTTTCCAGGTGCTGCCCCGTGTGCTCGACCTGCGCAACGCCAGTATTGAGGTCGCTGGCCAACTGACGAATCTGCTCCACCACTTGCGCGGTGCGTTGTTGAATATCGGCGACCATCTCCCCGACTTCGCCGGTCGCCGTCGCCGTGCGCGCGGCCAGGCCACGAACCTCATCGGCCACCACCGCAAACCCGCGACCGTGTTCCCCGGCCCGCGCCGCTTCGATGGCTGCGTTCAACGCCAACAGATTGGTCTGGCTGGCGATGGACTGGATCACCAGCGTGACCCGCTGGATATCGTCACTGCGCAGGCTCAGGGCTTCGATCAACTCGCGGCTGCTGCTGGCACGCTGACTGAGTTGATGCATGCGCGCAATGGACTCGATCAGCTCCGTACGCCCTGCCGCGCTGCTCTGATGGGCTTCGCTCGCCGCGCTCAAGGCTTCCCGGCTGAGTGTCGAGGTAGCCTGTTCGGTGGCGATCATCACTTCAGCGCTGCTGACAATCTGTGCTGCGGCGCCGAGTTGCGATTGCAGCTTGTCGGCCAGTTGCTTGACCGAAAAGGCCACGCCGGCGGCCGACAAGGCGTTATGACTGGTGGTATAGGAAAGATCGCGAGTCAAACCGGCGATGGCGCTGGCGTTGTCAGCCGGGGTTGCCTGCGGCAGCGTGCGCGAGCGCAGGCGCGGCAGCCAGATAATCAGCACAGCCAATGGCAGGCCAAGGTAAAGCGACCAGCCAGCCAATGCCATGCCACACAGCAAGAGCATCAGGGCGATGCTTTGCAGAGTCGGCGTGAGCCACTGGTTTTTCGGCAAAAGTACGGCTGCGGGCACTGCCCCAGCCAGAGACCCGTCTCGCGTCATCGTTTGTCACCCCAGGCATCTTCTAATTGTTGTATCCGCATTAAACGCCACCACAAGGCCATTATCTATGGTCCGTTAGTAGTGGGGGGTTGCAGCAGATCAATAGAAGTGCACGGGTGTTTTCGCAGACGTCGAAAAGCAAAGATCGCAGCCTTCGGCAGCTCCTGCACGGGTTCACATAAACCTGTAGGAGCTGCCAAAGGCTGCGATCTTTTCAAGGCAGCCAGTTATTAGCTGGCTGCCTCACAGAATCAGGCCTGACGCTGGTGCTTGTCGATCTGCTCGTGACGTTCTTGAGCTTCGATGCAGTACTTGGTGGTCGGGCTGATCAGCAGGCGCTTGAGGCCAATTGGCTCGCCGCTGTCATCGCACCAGCCGAAGCTGTCTTCCTTGATGCGTTCCAGGGCCTGTTCCAACTGAGGCAGCATGCGCTGGTCGCGATCGATCGCGTTCACCAGCCAGGTGCGCTCTTCTTCGACAGAAGCCGCGTCAGCCGGATCGGCCGGGGTGTCCAGGCTCTCGATGGCGATGCGATTCTGTTCGATGCGCTCATGGGTTTCGACTTTCATGTTCTGCAACAGCTCAGAGAAAAAAGCATGTTGCTCGGCATTCATGTAGTCATCCGCCGGCATGGCCAGCAACTTGTCCTTTGTCATTGATATCTCTATAAAAAAACGTGCATTAAGGCGAATTAGGGAGCGTTCCGTTGAGCCTTGTGCGGTCATTGGAACGGCGCCGTTTATTCCAAGCGCCACCCGGCACTCAATTTACGAGGGGCGGCAGTCTAAGGCCGACTTGAGGCCTCAGCAACTGAAAAGACAGCAAATCTGTCCGACAAAGCCCTGAAAGTGCTCTATGGCGAGCTTTGAGGCGCTTATCGGAGTGCGTTTATAGCAAGAAATTCAGTCCAGCGGCTGTATATAGAAGACAAACGGCTGCGCCACGCGGGTCAGGCGTGGCGCAGTTTCGTCTTTCGTGTGGCTTAACGCTTGAGTTTGCGCTTGTTGCGGTACTGGTCGATGACCACCGCCACCACAATAATCAGCCCCTTGATAATGTCTTGAATATAAGCGTCAACACCGACAAAGGTAAAGCCGCTGGCCATGACCCCGAGAATCAATGCCCCGATTACGGTGCCAGTGATGCGCCCAACGCCACCGGCCAGGCTGGTGCCGCCGATGACCGCCGCGGCAATCGCGTCCAGTTCATAAGACATGCCCATCCCGGCCTGCCCGGTCGCGGCCCTTGCCGACGCCACCACCCCGGCCAGGCCGGCAAGCAACCCGGCGATGCTGTAGACAATCACCAGATGCCGCTTGACGTTGATCCCGGAGGTGCGCGCCGCTTGCATATTGCCGCCGATGGCGTAGGTGTATTTACCGTACTTGGTGTAGCGCAGGGCAATGTGAAAGATCACCGCCACCACCAGAAAGATGATCACCGGCATCGCGCCATGCCCAATGGCCGTGTAGGAATCCGAGAGCATGCTCACCGGCTGACCTTCGGTGTAGTAGCGCGCCAGACCGCGCGCCGAGACCATCATGCCGAGGGTGGCAATGAACGGTGGAATCCCGGTGATCGCAATGATGCTGCCGTTGATCGCCCCCGCCAGCAATCCCACCCCCAACCCGGTGATCACTGGAATCCACACCGGCAAGTCAGTCAGGGACGGAAACACCGCCCGGGCAAAGTCCGAGGTCTGGGCCAGGCTGGCGGCAATCATCGCCGACAGCGCCAGCACCGAACCGGAGGAAAGGTCGATACCGGTGGTGATGATGACCTGGGTCACCCCGATCGCCAGCAGGCCGATGATCGACACTTGCAGGATCATCAGCACCAGGCGCTGAGAGTTCATCAGGAAGCTCTGGTCCCGCACGATCCAGCCGAACAGCTCGAAGACCAGACCGATGCCGATCAGTACCAGGAAGATACTCAGCTCAGTCGGGAAGCGCCGACGACTCTTGACCGGTGCCATTGCAGGCTTGTTTTCCAGTATCGCGTTCATAACCACTCACCCTTCTATTGCGTCGTCGACGGCGGCCACGGCCACCGCCGGCATCCATTAGTGAACCGCGGACATGCCCGAGGCCAGTTGCATCACTCGTTCCTGGGTCGCTTCGCTGCGGTCGAGGGTGCCCATCAGGTCGCCCTCGTGCATGACCATGACCCGGTCGCTCATGCCCAGCACTTCCGGCAGTTCCGAAGAAATCATGATCACCGCCATGCCTTCGCGCTCCAGCGACGGCGTTTTCACCCGCAGCTTCTTGCACATGTCTTCACACAACGCGCGCAGGGCTTTCTGCTGGATGAAGCCGTTGCCGACGTAATGGGGCAATACCGCCATTTCCATGTTTTCCAGCACCGACAGGCACGGGAACAGGCCGCTGAGCTTGCGATCTTCGGTCAACAACGCGAAGCCCTTCTCGATGGCCATGTGCGGATCAGTGATGCGCACCACCTCGCCGTCGAGCCGGATCTCGCCACCGTCACTCGGAGTGATGCCGAAAATCGCCTCGGCGACATTGGTCCGCCCCGAGCCCATCAACCCGGCAATGCCCAGGATCTCCCCGGCATGCAGGTCGAAGGAGACATCCTTGAAAATGCCGTCCAGCTTGAGATCGCGTACCGACAGCAACAGATCGCCGATCGGCTTCTCGCGCACCGGGAACAACTGGCTCAGTTCGCGACCGACCATCATCGAAATCAGGCTGTCGCCGTCCATGCTGTCGGCCCGTTGCAGGCCGATGTAGGCGCCGTCGCGGAACACCGCCACTTCATCGGCGATGCTGAACACTTCGTTCATTTTGTGAGTGATGTAGATGATGCCTTTGCCCTGGCTCTTGAGGTCGGCAATGATCGAGAACAGGTGGGCGACTTCCTTATCGGTGATAGCCGAAGTCGGTTCGTCCATGATCAGGATGTCGGAGTCGTAGGACACCGCCTTGGCGATCTCGACCATCTGCCGTTCGGCGATGCTCAGGTTGCCCACCTGCTCTTCCGGGTCGAGATTGATCCGCAGCCGCTCCAGCAGTTTGGCGGTGCAGCGGTGCATTTCGCGGTGATCGATCATGTGCAGGCCGTTGAGCTGCTCCCGGCCGATCCAGATGTTCTCGGCGATGCTCATGTGTGGCATCAGGTTGAGTTCCTGGTGGATCATCGCAATCCCGGCCTGGAGCGCGGCCAGTGGCGTTTCGAAGACCACCGGCTTGCCCCGCAGGCGCAACTCGCCAGCGTCCGGCTGGTAGATGCCGGCAATGATTTTCATCAGGGTGGATTTGCCGGCACCGTTTTCGCCCATCAGCGCCAGCACGGAACCGGGACGCACCCGCAGCTGTACGTCGGACAAGGCCACCACACCGGGAAAACCCTTGCTGACGTTGATGATCTCCAGCAGGTACGGCTCATCGACAGGTGTTGCGGTTGGCTGGATACCCACCAACGGGGTGCTCGAAGCAGTCGCTGAAGCGAACATGATCAGGTACTCCATCAGCAAGGTCGCGTCGCAACCTTGCGTGCTTATTGTTGTTATCGAACGGACGGACTATTTGAACTGGTCAACGTTTTGCAAAGTGATCAAGCGATACGGCACCCACACGGCCTGCTCCACCGGTTCGTTCCTGGCCATTTTCACCGCCGTGTCGACCGAACCATCAGCCTGCCCCTTGGCGTCCTGGAACACCGAAACCAGCAGAGAGCCCTTCTTCACCGCGTTCAAACCGTCGGGCGTACCGTCAACACCGGCGATCAGCACACTGCCTTTGGCGACACCCGCCTGTTGCAGGGCCATGGCCGCGCCAATCGCCATCTCGTCGTTATTGGAGACGACCGCGTCGAACTTGCGGCCCTGGGTCAGCCAGTCGTTGACCAGGGTCATGCCCTTGTCCCGCGACCAGATGCCGCTCTGCTCTTGCTCGATCTTGATGTTCGGGTACTTGGCCAGCACCTCTTTTACGCCCTTGGTGCGGTTGGTGGTGGAGTTGTTGGCCAAATCACCGAGCAGAATCACGATGTCGCCCTTGCCGCCCATTTTTTCCGCCAGGTACTGCATCTGCATCTGACCGGCCTCCAGATCGTTGGAGGCGACAGTGACCACGCCTTTGGGCAGGTTCATGTCGTCGGGACGACGATTGACGTACACCAGCGGAATGCCGGCCTTGACCGCCGCTTCGGTAATTTTCTTGGTGGCGGCGGTATCCACCGGGTTGACCACAATGGCGTCGACCTTCTGGCTGATGAAGCTTTCTACCTGGCTCAACTGCCTGACCACGTCGCTGCGCGCATCTTCGAACTGCAGCTTGACGCCATCGGGATAGGACTTGGCTTTGGTGTCCATGGATTCGCGCAGGTAGGTCAGCCAGGTGTCATCGAACTGCGCCATGCTGACGCCGATCTTCATGTCCGCGAGTGCGGCACCGCTGGCGAGCATCAGGGACAAGGCGAGCGAGGCGAAACGGATCTTGGTCTTCATGAAAGGTCTTTCTCCACATTCTTGTTGGTTTTATGGATAAGGCGTGACGATTTCAGTAAGCGGGCAAGCGGACTATCGGCGCTCCCGGAATGCAGCAGACCAGGGCGCCCTTGCGTTCGACGCAAAGCAAGCGAGAGACGGAATGAAACGAGACGCGAGGCAGGTCGCGAGAGAGGTGCAGCGCGGAACGTAAAGCATGCAGAGCAGAGTTGAAGGTTTTCATCGACGGTACCTGGCTTTGTTTCTTGTTTTTGGTGCGTCCTTCACTCGTTCAAGGCCTGCTTGAGCGTGATCGGACGTTGATAGTCGGCAACCTGGAAACGACTTTATTGGAAAATAATTTCTATATCAACTCATTTTAGAATTTTATTCTGATTTTGTTCCATGGCTTTCAAATGCGCTCAACGCCACCACTTGATGGCGCTCGAAACTGAGCCGCGCAGCGTCTAGCACGCGGGTGGTCGCCAGTGCATCACGGGGCTCGACCGGCAGTGGGCCACCGCTCTGTAACGCGGTTTGTAGCTGCAAATAGAACTGGTTCCAGCAACCTCGCTCGGACGGCACCCGCTCGCGCACCTCGCCCTGTTCGAACCATCCCCAGCGACGATGCTCTTCGACGCCCCAGCGCTCGCCCTCGGATTTGGGCGTGAGCCCGGCCAGGGCCGACGCCTCTTGCCCGTCCAGACCGTCGACGCTGTAGCAGCCCTGGGTGCCGGTCACGCGAAAACGCGGGCCGGGGGTGTTTTKCAGGCAACTGCCACTCAGGTGCGAGATCACGCCACTGGCATGGGTCAGGGACATGAAGAAGCCGTTGTCGAAGGTCTGGCCTTTTTCTAGGTAATCCAGTTCGGCGTAAACCCGGGTGACGGGGCCAAACAACAGCAACGCCTGATCCACCAGATGGCTGCCCAGATCGCGCAGGAAACCACCGCCGCTGCCGTTGTTCACCGACTGTGGCGAGTAGCGTTCGATCCGCGACTCGAAACGGGTGACCTGGCCCAGGGCACCAGACCCGATGAGTTTGCGTACGGTGAGGAAATCCGAATCCCAGCGCCGGTTCTGGTAGACGCTCAAATGTACGCCCTGACGCTCGGCCATGGTGATCAGGGTTTGCGCCTGTTGCGTATCGGCGGCGAACGGCTTGTCGCTGACCACCGCCACCCCGTGTTCGATGGCGTCGAGCACCAACGCCGGACGACCTTTGAGCGGCGTGGACACCACCAGCACATCAACCCCGGCTTCGACCAGTTGGCCAATGCTGTCGAAGGCCGGCACACCGGGATGTTCCGTGGCCAGCAGTTGTCGGCGCTCGGCGGAACGGGTGACCACGCCCACAAACGTCGCCGCCGGCAAACTGCTGATCAGCGGCGCATGGAAAAACCGGCCGCCATGGCCGTAACCGACAAGTCCGATACGCATGAAAGTATTCTCCTTATAGAACGCGGCCCCTGTGGGAGCGGGCTTGTGTATGCCGCGGTTATTGGCAGAGTTCGCGGGTCACGCGTTCGAGCATCATTCGGTTGGACTCGTCCGGCCGGTCTTCCCAGGCGAATACCGAGACGGTGGCGATGCCATCGAACTTGATCTCGCGCAAGGTGCCGAAAAACGCTTCCCAGTCGACCTCGCCCTGGCCGATGTCCAGGTGCTGGTGCACTGTGGCGGTGACGCCCGGCGGGTTGACGATGTAGCGCAAGCCTGAGGAAGCCTTGTGGTTGTAGGTGTCGGCGATGATCAAGTGACTCAGCTTCGAGCCGGAGTACTTGAGCATCGAGGCGATGTCACCCACGCCATCGTCATAGAAAAACGTGTGCGGCGCGGCGTAGAGGTAGTTGATCCAGTCGCGGTCCAGACCGCGAATGATGTCCACCGATTCGTTGTTGCGCTCGCAGAAATCATAAGGATGGGCCTGGATATCGAGCTTGATGCCTTCGCGTTCGAACTCGGGGATCAGTTCGTCCATGGAACGCATGAACTGGTTCTCGCAGACCAACGGGTTGTCCGACTGGCCGGTGAACTCGGTGTTGACCAGCTCGCAGTCCATCTCCACGGCAATCTGGATCGCCCGCTTCCAGTTGCGCACGGCGGCCACGCGCAAACCTTCATCGGCGGCGGCCCAGTGGTACATGGGTAATAAGGAAGAGAGTTTGACCCCGGTATCGCTCAGGGCTTTGCGAAATTCCTTGATCCGCGCCTTGTCGACTCGCGGGGCTTTATAGAACGGCAGGAAATCTTCTCGGGGCGACAGCTCGATGTGTTCGTAACCGAGCTCGGCGACCTTGTCGACCATCTTGCCCAGGGACAGGTTGCGGTACATGTAGGGGTCTAGTGCGATGCGCATGTTTTTTTGTTCTCCTTAACCAGAAATCGACACCATCCCCTGTAGGAGCGAGGCTTGCCCGCGAAGACGGACCTTCAGCCGACATCAATGT
>NZ_JBFTMK010000364.1:0-5193 GCF_056396965.1 Pseudomonas sp. 05N434 | reverse complement strand
GCATGGTGCTGATGACCCAACTGCTCCAGGAGCGTCTGCCGGAATCGCTGCATTTCGTCGAGCCCCAGGGCGGGGCGACGGTGTGGATTCGCTCGTTGCGCCAGGTCAATGTACATCGAGTGTTCCAGAGACTGCTCAAGCAGCAAGTGGTCATCGCACCGGGGGAGTTGTTCAGTTTGCAGGGCCTGCACGCGCAGCACTTGCGCCTGAGTCATACATTCGGTGGCGACCACGAGCTCGTCGCTGCACTGGGGCTACTGGGGGATGCCTTGCGTCTGGAATCGATCGATTGAGCCGAGGTGGCAGAGCTCCTCGGAACCTGACATTCGATAACGTCGCGCAACGGCCAAACTGTCAGTAAACTGCGCTCCTATCCCGAACCACTCTCTCTCAGAGGTTTTGCATGACACTCAGTCCTTTTGCGGGCAAACCGGCACCGGCAGAACTGTTGGTCGACATCCCGCGACTGGTAACGGCCTATTACACCGGCCAGCCCGATGCAGCCATTTCTACCCAGCGCGTCGCCTTCGGCACGTCCGGACACCGAGGTAGCTCGTTCGACTTGAGTTTCAACGAATGGCATGTCCTGGCCATCAGCCAGGCGATCTGCCTGTATCGCGAGGCCCAGGGCATCGATGGCCMGCTGTTCGTCGGGATCGACACCCACGCACTGTCCACGCCGGCCGGTGCCAGTGCCCTGGAAGTGTTGGCGGCGAACGGTGTCACGGTGATGATCGCCGAAGGCGACGAGTACACCCCGACGCCGGCCATTTCCCATGCGATTCTTTGCTACAACCGCGGGCGCACTTCAGGCCTGGCGGACGGCATCGTCATCACGCCGTCCCACAACCCGCCGCAAAGCGGTGGCTACAAGTACAACCCAACCAACGGCGGCCCGGCCGATACCCACATCACCAAGTGGATCGAAGCCAAGGCCAACGAGTTGCTGGCAGCCAGGCTCGCCGGCGTCAAACGCATCAGCTACGAGCAGGCCCTGAAGGCCAGCACTACCCATCGTCATGATTACCTCAACACCTATGTCGCTGACCTGATCAACGTGATCGACTTCGACGCCATCCGCGATGCGAAGCTGCGTCTGGGTGTCGATCCGCTGGGCGGAGCAGGGGTGCGCTACTGGTCGGCGATTGCCGAGCACTACCGCCTGGACCTGGAAGTGGTGAATAAACAGGTTGATGCAACGTTCCGTTTCATGACCGTCGACTGGGACGGGCAGATCCGCATGGACCCATCGTCCAGCTATGCCATGCAAGGCCTGATCGGCCTGAAAGAGCGTTTCGACGTGGCGTTTGCGTGCGACCCGGACCACGACCGTCATGGCATCGTGACCCCGTCCGGTGGTTTGCTGGCGCCGAACAACTACCTCGCGGTCTCGATCGACTACCTGTTCCAGAACCGTCCACTGTGGCGCGCCGATGCGGCCGTGGGTAAGACCGTGGTCAGCAGCGGCTTGATCGATCGCGTCGCCAAACGCCTGGGCCGTCGTCTGTACGAAGTGCCGGTCGGTTTCAAATGGTTTGCCGACGGTCTGTTCGACGGCTCCCTGGGTTTTGGCGGTGAAGAAAGCGCCGGTGCATCGTTCCTGCGCAAGGACGGCGGTGTCTGGAGTACCGACAAGGACGGTTTGATTCCGGCGCTGCTGGCCGCTGAAATGACCGCTCGCACGGGCCGTGACCCAAGCCAGGCCTATCGCGCGTTGACCGATGAACTGGGTGAGCCGTTCTCGGTACGCGTTGATGCCAAGGCCAATCCTGAACAGAAAGCTCTGCTGAGCAAATTGTCGCCGGACCAGGTCACCTCGACTCAATTGGCGGGCGAAGCGATTCAGAGCATCCTCAGCCATGCACCGGGCAACGACCAGGCCATTGGCGGTCTGAAAGTCATGACCGAGAACGGCTGGTTCGCRGCGCGKCCGTCGGGCACCGAGGACATCTACAAGATTTACGCGGAAAGCTTTGTCAGTGACGACCACCTGAAACAACTGGTGGCCGAGGCCCAGACACTGGTAGATGGCGCAATTTCTGCGAAGTGATTGAAAGTCCTGTGGTGAGGGAGCTTGCTCCCTCGCCACAAATGAAATTGTCTAGTCCTGAAGCTGGTGTAAACCTTGTTCAGGACGGGACACACAGCCAAAAAAAGGGGCGACCATCAACGGTCGCCCCTTTTTTTGCCGCGCATTTACCGCCTCAAGCCACATCTACCAAGACGATTTCGCTGTCTTCGATCGCAGTCACCCGCAACACTTGCTCATCGGCAACCGCGACCCCGTCTCGAGCTTGTGCGCGCAAGCCATTGACTTCAATCGCTCCTGTCGCTGGCACCAGATAAGCGCGACGGCCACTGTCCAGACGATATTCAGCCGTTTCCCCGGCTTTCAGGTTGGCCGCCACCAGACGTGCATCGGCCCGAATCCGCAGGCTTTGATCGTCGCCGGCCTTGCCACTGGCCAGGGTCACGAAGCCTTCGCGCTGGCCTTTGGGGAAGGGCTTGGCGCCCCACGACGGTGCCAGACCGGTTTCGTTGGGGATGATCCAGATCTGAAAGATCCGGGTCTCGGTCGCTTCCAGATTGTATTCACTGTGGGCGATCCCGGTGCCGGCGCTCATGACCTGCACATCACCGGCTTCGGTACGGCCCTTGTTGCCCAGGTTGTCCTGGTGGGTAATCGCGCCTTCACGAACGTAGGTGATGATTTCCATGTCCCGGTGCGGGTGTTGCGGGAACCCGGTGCCGGGGGCAATCACGTCATCGTTCCACACCCGCAGGTTGCCCCAGTTCATGCGTTTGGGGTCGTAGTACTCGGCGAACGAAAAGTGGTGATGGGCATCCAGCCAGCCATGGTGCGCGCCGCCCAGGGAGTTGAAAGGTCTGAGTTCAAGCATGATCGTCTCCTGAAAAAGGTTCGTCATGGGGGCAGAACGTCTGAGCCACAAACGAGAACCGGTGGTTGATGGTCAGTATCATCCATCAGGTACCCATCGATAAAAAGCGTAAAAAATGCCTCAATACCATCGAATTATTTGATATCGAATAATCTCGAATTTTTCTCATCCAGCCTTCACTTCATCGCATAAGCCAATGACCTGTAAGCATTTCACTAGAACTCAACGGCAAATGCAGACACCATAGCCCCCGACAGCCTCACACACTGGAGTCCGCCTGCGTGCCGCAACACACACCCGATCTTCCGCCCGAACTTCGTCCCCTGGCCGAGATGCCTTTGCTCAAACGTCTGGCCGCCCGGTTCTTTGGCCACGGCCTGACCCGCCTGCGCGCGCAACACCGTGCGTCCTGGCTGCACGGGCAAGCCGACGGTTTTCGCAGCGGTCACAGCGCTGGCGTGGAATACGGCTATAAGGAAGGCAAGCTCGAGGGTCTGGAAGAAGGCCGGCAAGTGCTGCTGATCCGCGACTCGCGCTCCACCGAGCATCGACCGCCCAACGTCGATGACAACCTGTTCGACGATTGGCGCCTGCCATTGAGCGCCGAGCTGAAGAAGCGCATGAAGGCCGACGTGGCGCGACTGCTGCCTGCGCATGCCCAGCCGAGCGCTGCCCAATGGAAAATGATCTTCAGTGACACACCGTCGACTTCGGTGATCGCCGGCGCGGGCGCGGGCAAGTCGACCACCCTGGTGTTGCGTATCTTGCTGCTCAGCCATTACCTGGGGTTTGAGCTGAGCTCGATGACCGTGGTGACCTTCACCCGCGAGTCGCGCAAGGACWTCATCAATAAGCTGATCGAACTGTTTACCGTGTGGGGCCGGGCACTCAGCTTCAAAGAAGCGCGGGACCTGGTGCGTACTTTTCATTCGCGGATCCTGCCAATGGTGCGCAGCCTGCCGGGTTTCGAACGACTGCAAGCCTTCGAAAACCTCAGCTTTCGCGTGCAGGGCACCGATGAGGAGGTCGACAGCAACCCCTTCGACCTGCGAATCAACGACGCCCAGCGCCAGCAGCTCAACGTCTGCTATCACAGCCTGCATACCCGCGATGAGCGTTTCCGCGAATTGATCAAGCCGTTGTCTCGTCACGCCTTGCAGCTCAAGGAACTGGAGCGCGATCACCCGGACGTGCAAAAGCGCATGGCGGTGACTGAACTGGCGGCCAAGCGCGATGAAGAGCTGTGCGACACCATCGAGGACCTGTGGTTTCGCGCCGGCGCCTGGCCGATCAAGGGCATCGAGCCGAATCGTCAGACCTTCGACATCAACGGTTCGACCTTCCATTGCCACGGTTACATTCCGGCGCTGGATGCCTGGGTGGTGCTGGGTTTCGATCCTCGGGAAAATCCCCAGGTCAGCCGCCCGAATGCCAAGCTGACCGTGCGTGCGGAATGGGCTGTAAAGCGCACCTTGTTTCAAGCTTTCTGTCGTAAGCCATTGATATGGCTCGATAGTTACGAATCTTCAAAACGTGTTTTGGCGTCGCTTGCCGGTGACGCCAGCGCCGGGCCGGGCTTCGATTACAAGGTCAAGGGCGAGCTGGCTTCCGCGCCGTTGCTGGACTGTTTTGTCGCGGCAGCCGGGTTTATCGAAAACCTCGGCCTGGATGTGCCCAATGCCGTGGGCCAGATGAGTTTCGCCAAAGATGACCCGGACCGATTCTTCTTCGAGGCCTTGAGCCTGTTCTGGCGAGCGCTGGAAGATCATCTGCTGGATCAATCGCCACCCGTGATGACCTACAACCGGATGTTTGCCCTGTTCAGCGAGCATTCACCGGAGAATCTCAAGTTGCTCGGCGATGAACTGCTCAGGCCAATGTCGCACTTGATGATCGATGAGTTCCAGGACGTGTCGCCGCAGATCGTTTCCTGGATTCGCGCCAGCCTGGTCGAGATCCGCAGTCGTGGCCCGGCCATGCACGTAGGGCGCGGGGCGCAACGTTCGTCATTGCTGTGTGTGGGGGACGACTGGCAATCGATTTACGGCTGGCGTGGCAGCTCGCCGAGCTACTTCATGGAGTTCAACAAGGAGTTCCCGTCGCCGAGCACGACCAAGGTGATGCTCAGCGACAATTACCGCAGCCATCAGCACATCATCGACGCGGCGGAGCACATCGTCCGCGCCGCACCGGCAATCGCCGGCAAGAAGGCCAAGGCCAGCGGAGAACCCAAGGCGTTGCTGCCGGTGAACGTCCTCGATCGGGATGACCAGGGCATGGCCCAGCGCCTGAT
>NZ_JBFTMK010000363.1:0-5193 GCF_056396965.1 Pseudomonas sp. 05N434 | reverse complement strand
ACTGCTGGAAAAATCCCAGACCCTGACCGCGCGCTTCTCCCAGCTGACCCTCGATGGCAGCGGCACCCAGTTACAAGAAACTGCAGGTGAAATGTCCTTGCAGCGCCCGGGCCTGTTCTACTGGCACACCAACGCGCCGGCCGAGCAAACCATGGTCTCGGACGGTAAGAAAGTGACCCTGTGGGACCCGGATCTGGAACAGGCCACCATCAA
Source organism: Pseudomonas sp. 05N434 (assembly GCF_056396965.1). Lineage (NCBI taxonomy): Bacteria > Pseudomonadati > Pseudomonadota > Gammaproteobacteria > Pseudomonadales > Pseudomonadaceae > Pseudomonas > Pseudomonas sp. 05N434. The sequence goes on along the minus strand of NZ_JBFTMK010000363.1, from coordinate 4,980 downwards.
GACTCTTGATCAGCGTCTGACCCAGACCCCGGCGTTGTTGCTGTCCGGTGACGTGTCCAAGATCAGCCAGAGCTTTGACATCAGCGCCAAGGAAGCCGGCGGCGTGATCGACTTCACCCTGAAGCCGAAAACCAAGGACACCTTGTTCGACAGCCTGCGCCTGTCGTTCCGCAATGGTCTGGTCAATGATATGCAGATGATCGACAGCGTCGGCCAGCGCACCAACATCCTGTTCACCGGCGTGAAGGCCAACGAGCCGATCCCGGCCTCCAAGTTCAAGTTCGACATCCCCAAGGGTGCCGATGTGATCCAGGAGTAAACCTGTAGAAGCGGGCTTGTGTGGCGAGGGGGCTGCTCTTGTCACAGGGTGTTCGCCAAACTTGAGAATTGACTCGAGGTTTTAAAAGTACGTGATGGACCTGTTTCGCAGTGCCCCGATTGCTCAGCCCCTGGCCGCCCGTTTGCGTGCGGCCAATCTGGACGAGTACGTCGGTCAGGAACACGTGCTCGCTCGCGGCAAACCTTTGCGCGAAGCCCTGGAGCAGGGTGCCCTGCACTCGATGATTTTCTGGGGGCCACCGGGCGTGGGTAAAACCACCCTGGCGCGGCTGCTGGCGGAAGTCTCGGATGCGCACTTCGAAACGGTTTCGGCGGTGCTGGCCGGGGTCAAAGAGATTCGTCAGGCGGTGGAAGTCGCCAAGCAGCAGGCCGGGCAGTACGGTAAACGCACCATCCTGTTCGTCGACGAAGTGCATCGCTTCAACAAGTCCCAGCAGGATGCGTTCCTGCCATACGTTGAAGACGGCACGCTGATTTTCATCGGCGCGACCACGGAAAACCCCTCGTTCGAACTCARCAACGCGCTGCTGTCCCGGGCGCGTGTCTATGTGCTCAAAAGCCTCGACGAAGCCGCCCTGCGCAAGCTGGTGCATCGCGCGCTGACCGAAGAGCGTGGGCTGGGCAAGCGGCAACTGACCCTCAGCGACGAGGGCTTCCAGATGCTGCTGTCCGCCGCCGATGGCGATGGCCGGCGTCTGCTCAACCTGTTGGAAAATGCCTCGGACCTGGCCGAAGACCACAGCGAAATCGGCATCGACCTGCTGCAAAGCCTGCTCGGCGACACCCGGCGGCGTTTCGACAAGGGCGGCGAAGCCTTCTACGACCAGATATCCGCGCTGCATAAATCGGTACGCGGTTCCAACCCTGATGGCGCGCTGTACTGGTTCGCGCGAATGATCGACGGCGGCTGCGACCCGCTGTACCTGGCCCGACGCGTGGTGCGCATGGCCAGCGAAGACATCGGCAACGCCGACCCCCGCGCCCTGAGCCTGTGCCTGGCGGCGTGGGAAGTGCAGGAGCGCCTCGGCAGCCCCGAAGGCGAATTGGCGGTGGCCCAGGCCATTACCTATCTGGCTTGCGCGCCAAAAAGCAACGCGGTGTACATGGGCTTCAAGGCCGCGATGCGCAGCGCTACCGAACACGGTTCGCTGGAGGTGCCGCTGCACCTGCGCAATGCGCCGACCAAGTTGATGAAGCAATTGGGCTATGGCGATGAGTATCGTTACGCCCACGATGAACCGGATGCCTACGCCGCTGGCGAAGATTACTTCCCGGACGAGTTGGAGCCTCAACGGTTCTATCAACCCGTGCCCCGCGGCCTGGAGCTGAAGATCGGCGAAAAGCTCAACCACCTCGCGCAGCTTGACCGTCTAAGCCCCCGACAGCGGAGAAAATAGTGATTCCCTTGATTGTTGCGGTTTCTGTCGGTGGTGTCGCCGGCACGCTGTTGCGCTTCGCCACCGGTAACTGGATCAACGCGAATTGGCCGCGGCACTTCTATACCGCGACGCTGGCCGTTAATATCGTGGGCTGTTTGCTGATCGGCGTTCTATACGGCCTGTTTTTGATTCGCCCGGAGGTATCGTTTGCGGTACGCGCCGGGTTGATCGTCGGCTTCCTCGGGGGGCTGACGACTTTTTCATCCTTTTCACTGGATACGGTGCGCCTGCTGGAAACCGGGCAAGTGCCGCTGGCCTTGGGCTATGCGGCCATCAGCGTATTCGGCGGGCTGCTCGCCACCTGGGCTGGCCTGTCCTTGACCAAACTTTGATAACGAGAAACCGACATGCTCGATTCCAAACTGTTACGTAGCAACCTTCAGGACGTAGCGGACCGCCTGGCATCCCGTGGCTTTGCCCTGGATGTTGCGCGCATCGAAGCGCTGGAAGAACAGCGCAAGACCGTCCAGACCCGCACCGAAGCTCTGCAGGCTGAACGTAACGCGCGCTCCAAATCCATCGGCCAGGCCAAGCAGCGCGGCGAAGACATCGCGCCGCTGATGGCGGATGTCGAGCGCATGGCGGGCGAGTTGAGCGCCGGTAAAGTCGAGCTGGACGCGATCCAGACCGAGCTGGATTCGATCCTGCTGGGCATTCCGAACCTGCCGCACGAATCGGTGCCGGTCGGCGATGATGAAGAAGGTAACGTTGAAGTGCGCCGTTGGGGCACGCCGAAGGCGTTCGACTTCCCGGTTCAGGACCACGTGGCCCTGGGTGAGAAGTTCGGCTGGCTGGATTTCGAAACCGCCGCCAAACTGTCCGGCGCCCGTTTCGCCCTGCTGCGCGGCCCGATTGCTCGCCTGCACCGTGCACTGGCGCAGTTCATGATCAACCTGCACATCAACGAACACGGTTACGAAGAAGCTTACACGCCTTATCTGGTACAAGCGCCGGCCCTGCAGGGCACCGGTCAGTTGCCGAAATTCGAAGAAGACCTGTTCAAGATCAGCCGCGACGGCGAAGCCGATCTGTACCTGATTCCGACCGCTGAGGTGTCGCTGACCAACATTGTGGCTGGCGAAATCGTCGATTCGAAACTGCTGCCGATCAAGTTCGTGGCACACACGCCGTGCTTCCGCAGCGAGGCTGGCGCGTCGGGTCGCGACACTCGCGGGATGATCCGTCAGCACCAGTTCGACAAGGTCGAGATGGTCCAGATCGTTGAGCCGTCGACCTCGATGCAAGCGCTGGAAAACCTGACCGCCAACGCCGAGAAAGTCCTGCAACTGCTGGAGCTRCCATACCGCACCCTGGCGCTGTGCACCGGCGACATGGGCTTCAGCGCGGTCAAGACCTACGACCTGGAAGTGTGGATTCCGAGCCAGGACAAGTATCGCGAGATTTCGTCGTGCTCCAACTGTGGCGACTTCCAGGCCCGCCGTATGCAAGCGCGTTTCCGCAACCCGGAAACAGGCAAGCCTGAGCTGGTGCACACCCTGAACGGTTCCGGCCTGGCGGTCGGTCGTACCCTGGTGGCGGTACTCGAGAACTATCAGCAGGCCGACGGTTCGATCCGTGTCCCTGAAGTGCTCAAGCCGTACATGGGTGGCCTTGAGGTCATCGGCTAAATGGACTATCTGCCGCTGTTCCATAACCTTCGCGGCAGTCGTGTGTTGGTCGTCGGCGGGGGGGAGATTGCCTTGCGCAAATCCCGCCTGCTGGCCGAAGCCGGTGCGCTGCTGCGGGTGGTCGCACCTGAAATCGAACCGCAGTTGCGTGAGCTGGTAGCCGGCAGCGGTGGCGAGTGCCTGGTGCGTGGCTACGTCGAGGCGGATCTGGATGGTTGCGGGCTGATCATCGCCGCCACCGACGATGAACCGCTGAACGCGCAAGTCTCCGCCGATGCCCATCGGCGTTGCGTGCCGGTCAACGTGGTGGACGCGCCGGCCCTGTGCAGCGTGATCTTCCCGGCGATCGTCGACCGTTCGCCGCTGATCATTGCCGTGTCCAGTGGCGGCGATGCGCCGGTGCTGGCGCGGTTGATTCGCGCCAAGCTGGAAACCTGGATTCCTTCCGCTTACGGTCAACTGGCCGGTCTGGCGGCGCGTTTCCGCAACCAGGTCAAAGGCCTGTTTCCGGATGTGCAGCAGCGTCGGGCGTTCTGGGAGGATGTGTTCCAGGGCCCGATTGCCGACCGGCAACTGGCCGGGCAGGGCGCCGAGGCCGAGCGCTTGATGCTGGCCAAAATCAATGGCGAAGCCCCTGTGGCCACCGGTGAGGTCTATCTGGTGGGCGCCGGGCCGGGTGACCCCGACTTGTTGACCTTCCGCGCCTTGCGCCTGATGCAGCAAGCCGACGTGGTGCTGTATGACCGTCTGGTGGCGCCGGCGATTCTGGATTTGTGCCGTCGCGATGCCGAGCGGGTCTACGTCGGCAAGCGCCGCGCCGATCACGCCGTGCCTCAGGAACAGATCAACCAGCATTTGGTGGATCTGGCCAAGGCCGGCAAGCGCGTGGTGCGCTTGAAGGGTGGCGATCCGTTCATTTTCGGGCGTGGCGGCGAAGAGATCGAAGAACTGGCGGCCCATGGCATCCCGTTCCAGGTCGTGCCGGGCATTACCGCTGCCAGCGGTTGCGCGGCGTATGCCGGGATTCCGCTGACTCACCGCGATTACGCGCAGTCAGTGCGGTTTGTCACCGGGCACCTCAAGGACGGTTCCACCGATTTGCCGTGGGCCGACCTGGTCGCGCCGGCGCAAACCCTGGTGTTTTACATGGGGCTGGTGGGCTTGCCGATCATCTGCGAGCAGTTGATCAAGCACGGTCGCGCGGCTGATACCCCGGCGGCGTTGATCCAGCAGGGCACCACGGTCAATCAGCGGGTATTTACCGGCACCCTGGCCGACCTGCCACGGCTGGTGGCGGAGCATGAAGTGCATGCGCCGACACTGGTGATCGTTGGGGAAGTGGTGCAACTGCGCGAGAAACTGGCGTGGTTCGAAGGGGCTCAGGCGCAGGTCTGAATACCGAGTCGCTTTCATGTGATCGTTCCCACGCAGAGCGTGGGAACGATCAACCTCAGGCCTTGCGCCAAACCCCTTTCCCGCTCAACCGCCCCCGATCATGTGCCCCGGTGAAATCCTGCGCCGGCCCTTTCGGCACAATCCCGGTCGGATTGATGGTCTTGTGGCTACCATAGTAG
>NZ_JBFTMK010000362.1:0-5203 GCF_056396965.1 Pseudomonas sp. 05N434 | reverse complement strand
CCCTGTTGCAGCCCCGCGCCCAACTCAAGAAAGATGACCCCTGGAGTCATTATCTGGCAGACAGCCATCGGGCACTGGTAGAAACCCAGGCGCTGACCCAGCCCGAAGATGTGCGGATTCTGGTGGAGTGGCTGCTCGACACCCGCCACCAGGTCCACTGCTTTGGCGGTCGCTTCAGCAGTTTCCTCGCCAACTATTTGCTCAATCACCTGCGCCTGTTGCGGCCCGGCTGTTTCGCCCTGGAAGACAACGCCCAATTACCGGACCGGTTGTTTGACGTACAGCGTCAGGACGTATTGCTGGTGTTCGACTATCGCCGCTATCAGTCCCAGGCCCTGCGGGTCGCCAATGCCGCGAAGAGCCGACATGCGCGCGTCGTGTTGTTCACCGACATCTACGCATCACCGCTGCGGGAAATAGCCGACCTGATCATCAGCGCACCGGTGGAATCGGCGTCGGCCTTCGACTCGATAGTGCCGGCGCTGGCCCAGGTTGAAGCACTGATTGCCTGCCTGACCCTGCGCAGCCCCGATCTGGCCGATCGCCTGGAAGGCATCGATGCCCTGCGAGCCGACTTCGACACTCACCTGCTGGAGGATAAATAAGGATGTTCATGCTCCCCCACCATTCGCCCCGGGACTTGCCGTTTGCCGCCGATCACACCGCGCTGTTGCTGGTGGACATGCAACGTGCCTGGCTCGAACCGCAGTTCGACCCGCACCTCAACGAGCCGGATGCCGACTACTTCCTGACCCGCGCCCGCACGCAGGTGGTGCCCAATCAACGCAGGCTGCTCGATGCCTTTCGCAGCGCCCGGCAAAACGTGTTGCACACACTCATCGAAAGCCTCACCGCCGATGGCCGCGACCGTTCGCTGGACCACAAACTCTCGGACATGCACCTGCCCAAGGGCAGCCCGCAAGCGCAAATCATCGAAGAGCTGACGCCGACCGAAAACGAAATCGTGCTGCCCAAGACCTCTTCCGGGGTGTTCAACTCCACCAGCATTGACTACGTGCTGCGCAACCTTGAAACCCGCCACCTGATCATCGCCGGCATCGTCACCGACCAATGCGTCGACATGGCCGTGCGCGACGCCGCCGACCGCGGGTATCTGGTAACGCTGGTCGAAGATGYCTGCGCCACCTACACCGAACAGCGGCATCACGCCTGCCTGAACGCCATCAAGGGCTACTGCTGGATCACCGACACCCAGACTGTGCTTGGCCGGTTGCAGGAGATGCAGCCATGAGCGAACGCCTGTCACCCCTGCCCATGACCACCATTGTCACCACCGACCTGATCGGCGTGACACGCGGCCGTTCCTTCCCCACCGACGAACTCGATGCCTATCAAGTGGCCGGTTGCGGCTGGGTGCCGGCCAATAGCGCCCTGACCCCGCAAGACATCATCGCCGCCAGCAACCCTTGGGGCGCTTATGGGGATTTACGGCTGATTCCCGACTTGAGCAGCCGGGTGACCGTCAACAACGGCCCGGATGCCGACGCTCCGGCGCTGGACTTCATTCACGGCGACATTCGCGAAACCGATGGCCGTCCGTGGGGCGCCTGCCCTCGTACGCTGTTGCGCAACGAGGTGGCGCGCTATCGCGATGAGCTGGGGTTGCAGGTCAACGCCGCGTTCGAACACGAATTCAACCTCGACAGCGGCGCGGCGGAGCACCTGGCGTTCTCTCTGGAAGCCCAGCGCCAAGGCGCCGAATTCGGCGGCTGGCTGCTCAGTGCACTGCGAGCCGGCGGCGTCGAACCGGAAATGTTCCTGCCGGAATACGGCAAGCACCAATACGAAATCACCTGCCGCCCGGCCCTTGGTGTCGCCGCCGCCGACCGCGCGGTGAACGTGCGCGAGATCACCCGTGAGATTGCCCGGCAAATGGGCCTCAGCCTGAGTTTCGCCCCCAAGACGGCCGAGCATGCCGTGTGCAACGGCGTGCATTTGCACGTGAGCCTGCAAGACATGGCCGGCCAACCGGTGATGTATGACGCCGGCACCGCCAACGGCCTGTCGACCCTCGGCCAGCATTGGGCCGCCGGCGTTCTGCATTACTTGCCGGCGCTCTGTGCATTCACCGCGCCAACGCCGATTTCCTATGAACGCTTGCAGCCCCATCACTGGAGCGCTTCCTACGCCTGCCTCGGCCAACGCAACCGCGAAGCGGCGCTGCGGATTTGCCCGACCGTCAGCCTGGGCGGCAAATCCGTGGCGATGCAGTACAACCTGGAATTTCGCGCCATGGACGCCACCGCCTCACCGCACCTGGCCATGGCTGCATTGCTGATCGCCGGGCGCCTGGGTATCGAGCGGCGCCTGGCGTTGAACGCCATCACCGATGAAATCCCTGACTCCCTGAACGAAGAGCAACGCCAGGCCCGCGGCATCGTCGCCCTGCCCGCGTCGCTGTCCCGGGCACTGGATTGCCTGCGCAACAGCGAGGCGCTGATCGAAGCCCTGCCGAGCGCGTTACTGGACACCTACTTCGCCCTGAAAACCGAGGAACTGACGCTGACGGAACAGCTCTCGCCCGCCGACCTCTGTGAGCACTATGCGCGCCTGTACTGAATCCGCCGAACTGGGCCTCTACACCCGGCCTGCCTACACCCTGAGCCGGGAAGCTTCCGAGCATCCGCTGATTCTGGTGTGTGAACACGCCAGTCGTTTTATCCCGGACCGGTTAAACGACCTGGGCCTGAGCGACGAGGCCGCCCGCGAACACATCGCCTGGGACATCGGCGCCCTGGCGCTGGCCGAGGGTTTGGCCGAAGCACTGGGCGCGACCCTGTTGGCGGCCAACTATTCGCGGCTGTTGATCGACCTCAACCGCCCGCGCCACGCGCCGGACAGCATTCCGTTGCAGAGCGAGATTTATCAGGTGCCGGGCAATCGCGATCTGGACGAGGCCACCCGTGAATACCGCCGGCACTGCCTGTTCAAACCGTTTCATGCACGCCTGCAAACCTTGATCGACGCCCGTGTGGAGCAAAATAAACCGGTTCGAGTGGTGGGGATTCACAGTTTCACGCCGATATATTACGGCCAGCCGCGATCGCTGGAAGTCGGCGTGTTGTACGGCCAGGCCACGGAGTACGCCCAGCGAATGATCGACGGCCTGAGCCGGCACCCATTGAAAGTCGCCGGTAATCAGCCATACAAAGTCGATCCGCTGGGTGACATGACCGTACCGGTTCACGGCGATGCACGCGGGCTGGACTCGGTGCTGATCGAGGTGCGCAACGACCTGCTGCGCACCCCCGAGGACGTCAGTCGCTGGACCGACTATCTGGCACCGCTGCTATAGCAACAGCTTCAAACTCGCAGCGTGTAGCTGCTTATATCAAGGAGAACGGCTTCATGGACATTGAAGAATTCGGCTACAGGCAAGAGTTGAAACGTAGCCTGTCACTGACCGACCTGGTGGTGTACGGGATGATCTTCATGATCCCCATCGCTCCGTTCGGCGTGTATGGTTACGTCAACGCCGAAGCACCCGGCATGGTGCCGCTGGCCTACATCATCGGCATGGTGGCGATGCTGTTCACCGCCCTCAGTTACGGCAGCATGGCCCGGGCCTTTCCGGTGGCGGGCTCGGTGTATTCCTACGCACAACGCGGCCTCAACCAACATGTCGGGTTTATCGCCGGCTGGCTGATGCTGCTCGATTACCTGCTGATTCCGCCGCTGCTCTACGTATACGCGGCGATGGCGCTGAATCATTTGTACCCGGACATCCCGAAAGTCGGTTTCATCCTGGCCTTTCTGGTCAGCGCCACTTTCGTCAACCTGCGGGGCATCACCTTCACCGCGCGGATGAACATCATCTTCCTGCTGGCGCAACTGGTGGTGCTGGGGATCTTCCTGTTCTACGCCTGGACTGCCTTGCACAGTGGCGGCGGTAACGGTCAGCTGACCCTGGCGCCGCTGTACAACCCCGAAACCTTCAACTTCGCCCTGCTGATGCAAGCGGTGTCGATTGCGGTGCTGTCGTTCCTCGGTTTCGATGCCATTTCCACCCTCGCCGAAGAGATCAAGGGTGATCCGGGCCGCAGTGTCGGCAAGGCTGCGCTGATTACGCTGCTGGTGATGGGCGTGATCTTCGTCGTGCAGACCTGGATCGCCACCGACCTGGCCGCCGGCCTGGGCTTCAAGTCCGCCGACACCGCGTTCTATGAAATCGCCGAAATCGCCGCCGGTAGCTGGCTGGCCACCCTGACCGCCGTGGCCACCGCGCTGGCCTGGGGTGTGGCGGTCGCCATCACCTCCCAAGCGGCGGTTTCGCGACTGCTGTTCGGCATGGCCCGAGACGGCAAACTGCCAAAAGTGCTGGCCAAAGTGCACCCGAAACACAACACACCGTACTTGAGCATTTATCTGGTGGCGGTGCTGACGCTGGTGATCTGCTACCTGTTCATCAACTCGGTGGACACCCTCACCTCCCTGGTGAACTTCGGCGCCCTGAGCGGCTTCATGCTGCTGCACCTGACCGTGATCAACTACTACTGGCGCCGGCAGCAATCCGGCCAGGTGATCCGTCACCTGATCTGCCCGGTCATCGGCTTCATCATCGTCGCGGCCATCATGTACAACATGGGCGTCGATGCGCAGAAACTCGGCCTGATCTGGATTGCCCTGGGCCTGGTCTATCTGTTCTTCCTCAACAAACTGGGTGCCAGCACCGCACTGCCCGACCCAAGCAACGGCTGACAAGAAAAAGAGCAACGTCTGACATGATTTCAGGCGACTGCCGATTTTACGCGTGGAAACCGACAGTGATAGTCAGGTTCGGTGCAAGCCGCCGAACCCTTTGATACAGGAGTATGTCCATGCTGGTCTTACGTCCAGTCGAGTTAACCGACCTGCCCCAGTTGCAGCAGCTGGCGCGCGACAGTCTGGTGGGGGTCACGTCCTTGCCGGACGACACCGAACGCCTGAGGGAGAAAATTCTCGATTCCTGTGCTTCGTTCGAAAAAGACGTCCAGGGCCAAGGCCCGGAGAACTATTTCTTCGTGCTGGAAAACCTGACGACTCGCCGTCTGGTCGGCTGCTCGGAAGTGCTCGCCACCGCCGGGTTCGGCGAACCGTTCTACAGTTTGCGCAACCGCCATTTCACCAGCGCCTCACGGGAGCTGAACATCGAGCATGGGGTGCCGGCGTTGTCGTTGTGCCAAGACCTCAGCGGTCACTCTTT
>NZ_JBFTMK010000361.1:0-5224 GCF_056396965.1 Pseudomonas sp. 05N434 | reverse complement strand
CCACCAGCAAGGTGTCGTCCAGCGGCACGATTTCTACCAGGTCGCTGCCCGGCTGGATCACGCCGCCGATGGTGTTCACCAGCAATTTGTTGACGATGCCACGTACCGGCGATGTCACCAGTGTCCGGCTGACCCGGTCTTCCAGCGCCTTGCCGGTCGCCTGTGCCTTGTTCAGATCGGTGCGCGCTTCGTTGAGTTGAGTCAGGGCTTCGCTGCGGAATTTACCGCGAGTCTCATCGATCTTGCGCTGCACTTCCTTGATCGCCGATTCGGCGCGAGGGATCGCCAGGGTGGTGGCGTCCAATTGGCCGCGGGTTTCGACCTCGGCACGCTTGAGTCGCAATACCTCGACCGGGGATACCGCGCCCTGAGCCACCAACGGCTCGGACATGGCGATTTCCTGACGCTGCAAGGACAGACCGCTGCGGTACTGGGCCTGCTTGGAGGTGAACTCACGCAGCTCCTGCTGCTTCTGGATCAACTGTTCCTGCAAGCCACCGATCTCATCGTGCAGTTGCTGACGACGACTGATGTACAACGACTGTTCGCTGGCGGCCTGGCCGGGTACAGCTTTGAGCACATCAGCGGGGAAATTCAACGGACGGTCATCGACCTCGGCGCTCAAGCGCTCCACGCGCAACAGCATCGACAGCCGATCGGCCTCGGTTTCGCCAACATTGGAGGCAAACCGTGTGTCGTCCAGACGTATCAGCGGCGCGCCAGCCTCGACGATTTGCCCTTCCTTGACGAACAACTCGGAAACGATGCCGCCCTCAAGGTTCTGGATTTTCTGGATCTTCGACGACGGAATCGCCTTGCCGTCACCCTTGGTGACTTCATCGATCACCGCAAAATTGGCCCACAGCATCAGGAACACGAAGAAGCCGATGATCGCCCAGATCGTCAACCGCACCACGCGCGGGGCGTCCTCGATCAGCGCTTTGTTGACCTCGGGAAGGGGTTGGCCTTGCAGCGACGCGGAGCCTTTGAAGTAGCGGCGGATGGATTCTTTGACCCCAGACTTAAGCAACACTGATCTGCCCCTTTTTCAACGCTTCCATCACGGCGGCTTTCGGGCCATCGGCGAGAATCTGCCCGCGGTCGATCACCAGCAGGCGATCCACCAGCGACAACAGCGAAGCCCGGTGCGTCACCAGCACCACGGTCTTGTTTTCCACCACGGCAGCGAGGCGTTGTTTCAGGCGCTCTTCGCCAGTGTTGTCCATGGCGCTGGTGGGTTCGTCCAGCAACAGGATCGGCGGGTTGAGCAGCAGCGCTCGGGCCAGAGCCACGTTCTGGCGCTGACCGCCGGACAGGTTCTGCCCACGCTCACCAACTTGCAGTTCATAACCTTGCGGATGCAGGCGGGCGAACTCGTGGACGCCAGCCAGTTCCGCGGCTTGCAGCACCAATTCGTCTTCGACATAGCGCGCGCCCGACACCAGGTTGTCGCGCAACGTACCGGCGAGCAATTGGATGTCCTGAGGCACGTAGCCAATGTTGTGGCGCAGCTCGCTGACGTCGATCTGGCGGATATCCACACCATCCACCAGCAGCGCGCCGTCGTCCGGCTGATAGAGGCCCACCAGCAGTTTAGCCAGGGAGCTTTTGCCCGAGCCGCTGCGACCGATGATGCCGATCTTCTCGCCTGGCTTGATGATCAGGTTGATGCCCTTCAGCGCGGGGTTCTGTTGATTCGGATAGGTGAAGGTCAGCTGACGGCATTCAACGGCGCCTTGCAGGACCTTGCGGCTCAGCGGACGCTCGTCGAAATTGCGCTCCTGGGGCAACTCCATCATCTGATCGACCGAGGTCATGGTCACACGGGCTTGCTGGTAGCGGGTCAGCAGACCGGACAGCGAGGCCAGCGGGCTGAGGGCACGACCGCTGAGCATGTAACAGGCGATCAAACCGCCCATGCTCAGGTTGCCGGCAATGATCTGGTACACGCCGAAGACGATCATGATCACCCCGGCCAATTGCTGAATCAGCAAGGTGATGTTCATCGCCATACCGGACAGCATTTTCACCCGCAGCTCAAGGCGGCTGAGGGTGCCGATAGTCTGTTCCCACTGGTACTGGCGCTCGCTTTCAGCGTTGTTGACCTTGACCGCATCAAGACCGGCGAGGGTTTCGATCAGGCTCGACTGGCGCTCGGCGCCCAGGGCCATGGTTCGCTCCATGGTCGCCACCAGCGGCTTCTGCAAGGCATAACCGATCAGCAGCGCAATCGGGAACGCCAGCACCGGAATCCACACCAGATGCCCGCCGAGGATCGCGATGACCAGGAAGATCAACAGCGTAAATGGCAGGTCGATCAGGCTGGTGAGGGTCAGCGACGCGAGGAAGTCGCGCAGGCTCTGAAATTCATGGATGTTCTGGGCGAAGCTGCCGACCCGCGCCGGGCGGTACTTCATGGCCATGCCGACGATGCGCTCAAACAGCGTCGCTGAAATGATCAGGTCGGTTTTCTTGCCCGCCAGGTCCAGGCACAGACTGCGCAGGCTCTTGAGAATCAGGTCGAACACATAAGCGCCGGTGATGCCGATGGCCAGCACCCAAAGGGTCGATTCGGCCTGGTTCGGCACCACGCGGTCGTAGACATTCATCACGAACAGCGGCGCGGCCATGGCGATGATATTGATCAGCAGACTGGCAGCGATGGCGTCGACGTAAAGCCAGCGCGAACGCTTGAGGGTGTCGCGAAACCATGAACGCGCGCGCGGGATCAGCGTGCCATGGTTAACGTCGAATTTGTGCTGGGGTTGGGCGAAGAACACTTTGCCGATGTAGTCGTCGGCGAGCAGTTCACGACTGACGCAGACTTCGCCACCATCGCTTTCACTGAGCAGCAAGCGGGCCTGGTCTTCACCGTGCCAGCCGAGCAGCACCGCACTGCGTCCGTCCTTGAGCAGCAACAGCGCCGGCATGGCGATCGCCGGAATCTGCTCCAGTTTGCGTTGCAGCACCCGCCCTTGCAGCCCGGCGCGAGCGGCCGCACGAGGCAGCAGTTCGACGCTCAGGCGCTGTTTGGGCAACGGCAGGCCGGTGGTCAGCATCGCCGCGCTGGCCGGCTTCTGGTGCAAAGTGCAGAGGGCTAGCAGGCCGTCCAGTAACGGATCGTCATGCAGCGCGCGTGGATCATGAATGAGTTGAACTCGACTGACTTCTGATTCCACGCTCGACACTCTTGGCTAGCTAACAGTTGAAATGGGGCAGGACTCAATTCATCCCAGGCAGCTGGACCTTGGGCTTCACGTCATTCTGCACAACGGATGCCAACGGTGCGACCACGCCCTGACTTTTGAGCAATTCGCCCATGGTCGCCTTGATTCGGTACTGAGTAAATAACTGAATGTTTTTGATCTCGACCAGCCGACGGGAAGCGGTGAACAGCTCGTTTTCACTGTCGAGCAAGTCAAGTAGCGTCCGTTCGCCGAGGCTGAATTGCTTCTGATACGCGCCGCGCACGCTGGCGCTGCGATCGACATATTGCTGGGCGATCGGCACCTGGGCGTTGGCGTTGTTCAGGGCATTCCAGGCCAGGCCCAGTTCTTCATTCAACACGCGCAGGGCGTTGTTGCGAATATCCAGCGCCTGGTTCGACAGGTAGGACTTGGATTCCAGATCGGCCTTGTTGCTGCCACCGGCAAACAAATTGAAGCGCATGCGCAGCATGGCCTGCCATTCGTTGTTGTGACCGTTCTGACCATCGAGGTCGTTGTCGGCGGTGCGACCCAGTTCGGCATCGAAGCGCGGGTAGAAGCTCGACTTGGCGGCTTCGTACTGTTTCTCGGCAGCAGCGATATCCGATTCGGCGGAACGCAGGATCGGGCTGTTTTCCAGCATCTGCGCCCGGGCTTCATTCAGGTTGGCTGGCAACAGCGCCATAAAATCGGCAGGCCGCTCCAGTTGATCGGGCATTTGGCCGACGGCACTGAGGAAGTTGGTTTGGGCGTCTGCCAGGTTGGTCTGCTCGGTGATCAGGTTGTTGCGGGCCTGGGCCATGCGTGCTTCGGCCTGATCGAGATCGGCGCCGCTGCCCACGCCGCGCTGGGTGCGCAATTTGATCTGGTCAAAAATCCGTTCGTGGTTTTTCAGGTTGTCTTCGGCCAGGCGCACGAATTCGCGGCGGGTCAGCACATCGAGATAAACCTGAGCGACGGTCAACGCGGTGCGTTCCGAGGTGCCCATCAAGGAATAAGCACGGGAATTAACGGTGGCTTGTTGACGCCCCACTTCGCTGGACGTCGCAAAACCGTCAAAAACCATCTGTGACAGACGTAAACTTGACTCGCTCCGGTTCAGCGTTTCCCAGTGGTTGCTGCCGCCAGCGGCACGGGTGGAGACACTGTCGGTGCCTTCGCGACCATAACCGCCCAGCAGATCGACCCGTGGCAGGTATCCACCTTTTGCAGCCTTTAATTGATAATCCGCGGCCAGCCGACTATTGACCCCTGCCTGGATTTCCGGATGGACATCCAGTGCCTGTTGCATGGCCTGCGGAAGGGTTTGCGCCTGAACAACGCTGGCGGCAAAGGCGAAGGGTAGAACCTTGAACAGGTGCAAACGCATAGATGGAATTCCCGGGACTTCTTGTCTTGAATCACTGCAGAACATGGCGCTGCATCGCATGATGGCAACCGGAATGACCGTATGTCGGAAAGTTCAAAATCGGAACTGGATCACACGCTGTAGGACAGGTCGCCGCTTAAATATCAATGTGACATTACTTGGACGATTGTTTAGGATGACTCCCATAAGGTCAATAGTTTGGCATAAAGTTAATTTCGAAAGAATATAGCCAAATTATTGACGATTCGAGCGTCAAAGTTATGTATCGAATTTTGTAAGAACGTCCAGCCCCGATCGGCGAACGCGCCCGAGCGGTTCATGGAAGTCAACTGAACGTGACACCCGGAGAGTCTTCAATGAGCAGTGTTGTTGCCATCGTCAAAAGCATTGTTGGTCAGGTTTTCGCGGTGTCCCCAGAGGGCATCCGCCGCGTACTCGTTGAAGGCGACCGGTTGTTTGTGGGCGACCAAGTGGACACCGGTGCCGCCGGCGCCATTACCCTTGAACTGGCTGACGGGCGGACCCTGGACCTGGGCCGCGACACTCAGTGGAGTGGCAGCAATCCGGACTCCAGCACCGACCTTGCACAAGCCACTGCACAAGCGGCGCCATCAGTTGACGAACTGCAGCAAGCCATCGCTGCCGGTGT
>NZ_JBFTMK010000360.1:0-5236 GCF_056396965.1 Pseudomonas sp. 05N434 | reverse complement strand
TCATCGGTGGTCACGGAGCTGCTTTGATAGGCGCTATCAGTGGCGCTTTCGTACTCATCCTGAATTGCCGTGAGACCTCCGGTCAGCCCGCCAACGAACATGATCGCAATAAACACCAGCCACAATGAAGCCAGTACCCTGACTGCATTGCTGTTGGGCGGCGGCGGTGCGCCATATCGATTGGCAGTGTTGTTACCCGGCACGATCATTATCACGAACGGGAAAGCGCCCCCCACGAACGGCACAAGGTTCAACAGCCAGAGCCATCCAGACCAGCCGATATCGTGCAGGCGCTGCACACTGAACTGAATGCTGATGAACGCGAGTATCACGATCAGAATAACGGCCAGCAGACCCGCGACAATCAGGCCGGCAGTCGAGTTGGTGCTGATGAGGCCGAAGCCGAAAATGGCCAGCACCGAGCCAATGCCCAACGTCACCAGCGTCAGAGCCATTGTCCAGGCCAGAAAGCGCAGTCGGCCGATGCGGCCACTGAAACTGAATGCCTTGAGTGTGGCGAACTCCGGCAGCGCTTCGCCGACCGTGGCGCGTGGCGGAGCGTAGGGGGAATCGGGCTCTGCCGATGGCGGTGGGCTGACGTGAACGTCGGACAGGTTCAGCTCGATCGAGGGTTCGGCTTCGATTCGGGCATCGATGCCGGTTTTCGTCAGCGCCTGAAGATAAGTTTGCGCGTCGGCGTGTGACAGTTCGCGTTTGAGCGCAACCGTCCGGCCACTGAACAGGCGTTCGATGGCTGCGACATCGCTTTTGAACAGCTCGGCGAGATTGAGCTTGGCGGTGGTGGCATCAACACCGGGCAGCAAAGCACCATCGAAGACGATCTTGAAACGGTTTTCGCTCATGGCCGAGGCATCCTTGTCGCGAGAGTTGTAATGGAAAGTGTAACAAGAGGGAGTTTAAGGCCGGCCGGGTTGGGCTGGCCAAACTTTCCTGTCAGCGCGGCCAGCGCTTGGGCAGTGCTGCCGCCAGTTCCAGCGCCTTGCGGTATTCGGTGCCGAGACGTTCGACCAGTTGATCGACACTCGGCAGATCCTCGATCTCCCCGACACCCTGGCCCGCAGACCACACGGTTTTCCAGGCTTTGGCTTCATCGTTCAACGGCTTGAGCTTGGAGCCGAAGTCCACCTCGCCCTTGCTTTGCAGCGCCGCCATGTCGAAACCGGCGGCCTCCAGGCTCTGACGCATGAAGCTTGCCGGAACCCCAGACACCGCTGGAGTATGGACGATGTCCGCGGCTCTGGCAGTCAGGAGCATCTCCTTGTAGGCGTCAGGCGCATGACTTTCGGTGGTGCCGATAAATCGCGTACCGAAGTAGGCCAGATCCGCACCGAGCAATTGCGCGGCAAGAATCTCGTGGCCATGGTTCAGGCAGCCAGCCAGCAGCAGGGTCTTGTCGAAAAACTGGCGAATCTCGGCGATCAGCGAAAACGGGCTCCAGGTCCCGGCGTGACCACCGGCCCCCGCGGCAACGGCAATCAAACCGTCGACACCGGCTTCGGCGGCTTTTTCTGCGTGGCGACGGGTCGTCACGTCGTGAAACACCAGGCCACCGTAGCTGTGCACGGCATCGACCACTTCCTTCACGGCGCCGAGGCTGGTGATCACGATCGGTACTTTGTGTTCGATGCAGATCGCCAGATCCGCCTGCAATCGCGGATTGCTGTGGTGGACGATCAGGTTCACCGCGTAAGGCGCGGGGTTTTCCAGTGTCGCCAACCCTGCTTCGATTTCTTCCAGCCAGGCCTTGAACCCACTGCTCTCACGCTGGTTCAGCGCAGGGAAACTGCCCACCACGCCATTACGGCAGCAGGCGAGCACCAGCTCAGGGTTGGAGATCAGGAACATCGGTGCCGCCACCACCGGCAGTCGCAAGCGTTGTTCGAGCAGAGCGGGCAGCGACATTGGAAGTACCCCGGGTGAGCGTGTCTGTTGGATTTAAAACGGCCGGACGACGACCAGAATTACGATAGCCAGCAATATCAGAACCGGCACTTCATTGAACCAGCGATAAAAGACATGGCTGCGGGTGTTTTCGCCACGGGCAAAACGTTTTACCTGTGCGCCGCACATGTGGTGGTAGCCGATCAGGATCACCACCAGGGTCAGCTTGGCGTGCATCCACGCGCCCTGGCCGAAATAGGCGCTCGGGTTGAGGCTGATTAGCCAAATGCCGAACACCAGGGTGGCGATCATCGCTGGCCCCATGATGCCTCGGTACAGCTTGCGCTCCATGATGCTGAAGCGTTCCTTGCTGACGGTGTCTTCGCTTTGCGCGTGATAGACGAACAGGCGCGGCAGGTAAAACAGGCCGGCAAACCAGCAGACCATGCTGATGATGTGAAGCGCTTTGAGCCACAGATAAAGCATTTTTGGTTATTCCCAGGTTCACGGTAGTGAAGATAGTAGGGGGTAGAGCGCCCGCACGTCACCTTGACGGTTGTCGCAGGGCCGCGCGGCCCCTATTATCGACGGCTTTCCAGTGGGTTCGTTGAGGGCAGGTTTATGGTCAAGGTCGGTATCGTCGGCGGCACGGGTTACACCGGTGTCGAACTGCTGCGTCTGTTGGCACAGCATCCGCAGGCAGAAGTGGTGGTGATCACTTCCCGATCCGAGGCCGGCCTGGCCGTGGCCGACATGTACCCGAACCTGCGTGGCCATTACGACGGCCTGGCGTTCAGCGTTCCGGACATCAAGACCCTCGGGGCTTGCGACGTGGTGTTCTTCGCCACGCCGCACGGTGTCGCCCATGCCCTGGCGGGTGAATTGCTGGCTGCCGGAACCAAGGTCATCGACCTGTCGGCAGACTTCCGTTTGCAAGACGCCGATGAATGGGCCAAGTGGTACGGCCAGCCGCATGGTGCGCCGGAACTGCTGGAGGAAGCGGTCTACGGCTTGCCGGAAGTCAATCGCGAGCAGATCAAGCAGGCACGCCTGATTGCTGTACCGGGTTGCTACCCGACCGCGACGCAATTGGGTTTCCTGCCATTGCTCGAAGCCGGTCTGGCCGATACCACACGTTTGATCGCTGACTGCAAATCCGGTGTCAGCGGTGCGGGTCGTGGCGCTTCGGTAGGTTCGCTGTACTCCGAGACGTCGGAAAGCATGAAGGCCTACGCCGTAAAAGGTCACCGTCACTTGCCGGAAATCCGTCAGGGGCTGCGTCGTGCCGCGGGCAAGGATGTTGGTCTGACCTTCGTTCCGCACCTGACGCCGATGATTCGCGGTATTCATTCGACGCTCTACGCGACTGTCGTGGACCGCTCGGTGGATCTGCAGGCTCTGTTCGAAAAGCGTTATGCCAACGAACCGTTCGTCGACGTAATGCCAGCCGGCAGCCATCCGGAAACCCGCAGCGTGCGTGGTGCCAACGTTTGTCGTATCGCCGTGCATCGTCCGCAGGATGGTGATCTGGTGGTGGTGTTGTCGGTCATCGACAACCTGGTCAAAGGCGCGTCGGGTCAGGCTGTGCAGAACCTGAATATCCTCTTCGGTCTGGATGAGCGCCTGGGCCTTTCCCATGCGGGCATGCTGCCGTAAGGCTTTATCCGCAATGCAAAAAGGCCCGTTGAACGGGCCTTTTTGCATTCTGGTCTGACAATTGGGTTGATTGATATACCGTAACAATAGTTGACCGATTTTCTGGGAGAAGCGGATAATGCGCGTCATCACGCATTATGGCGGCGTAACGCCGGGAGATAGTCAGCATGAGCGTCGAATCCTTCACCCCCACGGCTTTGCAATTCACCCACGGTGCTGCGCACAAGGTGAAGAGCCTGGTCGATGAAGAGGGGAATGATCGCTTGAAGCTGCGCGTATTCGTTACGGGCGGCGGTTGTTCAGGGTTTCAGTACGGCTTCACCTTCGATGAAGAAGTGGCCGATGACGACACCATTGTCGAGCGCGAAGGCGTCAGCCTGGTGGTCGATCCGATGAGCTTCCAGTACCTGGCAGGTGCCGAGGTGGATTACCAGGAAGGTCTGGAAGGTTCGCGTTTCGTGATCAAAAACCCGAACGCCACCACCACGTGTGGCTGCGGCTCTTCGTTCTCGATCTGATCGCAACTCACCGCATCAACAAGCGCCGCAGGGTCTCAGGACTCTGCGGCGTTTTGCTGTCTGGAGTTAAGGTTCAGGCGGGGTAGATGGCGCCGAGAATGCGCAGGCCACGGGCGCCGGTGACGCTTGGGCGGTTGGTCGCGATACCTTCCAGGCAGCAATGAGCCAGCCAGGCAAAGGCCATGGCTTCAACCCAGTCCGGGTCTACACCATAAGCGGCAGTGCTGCTGACTTTCGCGTTCGGCAACAGGCTGGCCAACCGTTTCATCAACGTGGCGTTGTGTGCGCCACCGCCGCAGACCAGCAGCTCCCGGGTATCCGATTGAGCGCTTTGCAATGACTCGACGATGGTCAGGGCGGTCAGCTCAAGCAGTGTGGCCTGTACGTTTTCGGCTGCGAAGGTTGGCAGTTGTGACAGATGCTGCATCAGCCATGGCAGATTGAACACTTCGCGGCCAGTGCTCTTCGGGCCTTGAGTTACAAAGAACGGATCACTGAGCAGCTCATTCAACAGAGCCGGTTCAACCTTGCCGCTGGCGGCCCATTGGCCATCGCGATCGAAGTTGTCGCCGCGTTGCCGGTGAATCCAGGCATCCAGCAGGACATTCCCCGGGCCGCAGTCAAAACCCGCGACAGGCTTGCCGGGTTCGATCAGGCTGAGGTTACTGAACCCGCCGACGTTCAGCACCGCGCGGTTACCGGGCTGCTGTTCAAACAAGGCTTCGTGAAAGGCCGGAACCAATGGGGCGCCTTGTCCGCCAGCGGCTACGTCGCGGCTGCGGAAATCGCTGACCACGGTGATGCCGGTCAGCTCGGTGAGCAGCGCAGGGTTGCCGATCTGCACCGTGAACCCGCGTGCCGGTTCGTGGCGAATGGTCTGGCCGTGGCTGCCAATCGCGCGAATGTCGTCGGGCTTGAGGTTTTGTTGGTCGAGGAGGGTGTGAATGCCCTGTGCGGCCAGTTTTACCCAGTTTTGCTGGGCAATGGCGGAGCGGGCAATCTCGTCCGGACCGCTGGCGCACAAGCCAAGCAGCTCGGCGCGCAGGGATTCGGGCATGGGGATGTAATGCGTGGCGATCAGCTTGATCGCCGGGGCTTGCTCGATCAGCGCAATGTCCAGGCCATCAAGGCTAGTCCCGGACATCACACCTATATAGAGC
>NZ_JBFTMK010000359.1:0-5618 GCF_056396965.1 Pseudomonas sp. 05N434 | reverse complement strand
GCCTGCGCCCGCATGGCCCAGGAGCACGGTTACGACGAGGTAAACCTGAATGTCGGCTGCCCGAGTGATCGGGTGCAGAACAATATGATCGGCGCGTGCCTGATGGGGCATCCGCAGTTGGTGGCCGATTGTGTGAAGGCGATGCGTGATGCGGTGTCGATTCCGGTGACGGTGAAGCATCGGATCGGGATTAATGGGCGGGACAGTTACGAGGAGTTGTGTGATTTCGTCGGCACGGTTCGGGATGCCGGGTGCACAAGTTTTACCGTGCATGCGCGGATTGCGATTCTGGAGGGTTTGTCGCCGAAGGAGAACCGCGACATTCCGCCTCTGCGTTATGACGTGGCGGCGCGGTTGAAGGCGGATTTTCCGGAGCTGGCGGCATGTACTGGGGCTGGGTACCGGGTTTCCGGGGGCGCGCAAGTTTCGGCAGTTGTTGTCGGTGGATATTCACAAGGCTAAAGAGCCATTGGCGTTGCTGGATCAGGCGGCAGAGTTGTTGGAGGGACGTTAATCCCTCGTCACTCACTTGCAGGTTTCGCGCGCCGGTGTCCGCGCTCTGTCTCGTTAGAAATTGGCCGCTTTGAAATGGCGGCCGTCACTTGTTCGGCCCGAGCGCTCAAAGGTCTAATTCGCAAGCTGGTCAAATCGGTAAGCATTGAGGACATGACCCAGGCCTGCTCAGCACGCTAACCGTCACCTCCATTGAACCTGCCCTCCATTTCAGCATCGTATTTACCGAGACCACGCCCCGCCTTTCAAACATCCGTTTCCAGGATGTTGCCACTGGGGCCTCGATACGCACATGCACCCTTGAGTGGCTGTCAGCGCTCGGGTAATGTCATTAGACCCATAGGACAGAGCACGCCCATGACTTCCAAGCTGGAACAACTCAAACAAATGACCACCGTGGTTGCCGACACTGGCGACTTCGAAGCAATCGCTCGCGTTAAACCCGTGGACGCCACCACCAACCCTTCCCTGCTGCTCAAAGCAGCGGCCATTCCCGGTTATGCCGAGTTGCTGAACGCTTGCGTCAGCGACTGCAAGGGCGATGTGGGCCTGGCCAGTGACCGTTTTGGTGTGGCGGTGGGGCAAGAGATTCTGAAGGTGATTCCTGGCCGTATTTCCACTGAAGTGGATGCGCGCCTGTCGTTCGACACTGACGCCGTATTGAAGCGTGCGCACCGTCTGATCGACTTGTACGAAAAGGCCGGCGTTGGCCGTGACCGTGTGCTGATCAAGATCGCTTCGACCTGGGAAGGCATCCGCGCTGCCGAGAAGCTGGAAAAGGAAGGCATTCAGACCAACCTGACCTTGCTGTTCTCTTTCGCTCAGGCGGCGGCATGTGCTGACGCTGGAGTTTTCCTGATTTCGCCGTTCGTGGGCCGTATCTACGACTGGTACAAGAAGGCCACCGGCAACGACTACACCGGCGCGGATGATCCGGGCGTGCAGTCGGTGACGCGCATCTACAACTACTACAAGGCCAATGACTACAAAACCGTAGTGATGGGTGCCAGCTTCCGTAATCTGAATCAGATCGAACAGTTGGCCGGTTGTGATCGGTTGACCATCAGCCCTGATCTGCTGGAGAAACTGGCGGCGGATACCGGCAAGCTGGAGCGCAAGTTGGTGCCGGGGCATGCGGGTGAAGCGCGTCTGAGCTTGAATGAAGCGCAGTTCCGTTGGTTGTCCAACGAGGATGCGATGGCGACCGAAAAACTGGCTGAGGGCATTCGTCAGTTTGCTCGGGACCAGGAGAAGCTTGAGGCGTTGTTGCAGGCCAAGCTGTGATTTGAGTTAGCTGGATGCAAAAAGGGCGAACCATGAGTTCGCCCTTTTTTTGCGTTGAATTCGGGTAATGGGCTTAGCACTGGAAGATGTGGTGATTGTTAGGGCGCCTTCGCGGGCAAGCCCGCTCCCACAGGGAATTAATCAGTGACGCTCCAGCGCGTTCACCAGGTCATGAAACGCCTCACGGTTGGAGTCGTTCAGGCCCATGAGGATTTTGTGTGCTTCGAGGACTTTGATCCGCACCACTTCTTCGGACTGGTCCTGGTCTGGCAGGTCGGTCAGGCATTCAGGGCATGGGATCGGGCGGTCAACGATGTTGAACACTTGCTCGAAGCCCATGGACTGCAGCAGCCGGGTGATGTCTTCGTGGGTGGTGACGACAGTCGGCAACAGGCCGACTTTTTGCCGCGACAGGATCGACAGCTTGGCCAGCAGGCCCAGAGTGGTGCTGTCGATGCTACGGGTTTCGGTCAGGTCGATCACGATGGCGTTGAAGTTCAACGCAGTGAAGATCCGCTCAATAGTCGCATCCAACGCCGAACACAGGGTCAGGCGAACTTCACCGACGAACTTCAGGACGAAGGTGCCGTCCTGCTCGGCGAACTGGATTCTACCGGTACTCATTAAAGATTCCTGCTCAACACCAACAGGGCGATATCATCCGGCATCTCCCCTAGCGTGGCCAATCCAAAAACCTGGCGCAGACCATCCAGGCTGCCGCCCGCCGCTTTGACCCGTTGAGGCAAAGCAGCTTCTTTATCTTTGAGTGTGGGTTCTGGCAAAAGGTCCAGAATGCCATCAGACATCAGCGTCAGGCTGAATACCGGTGGCAGCTCCAGTACGTGGTCTTCGTAGGTGGCTTCATTGAAGAGGCCCACCGGCAGACCACGCCCTTCCAGGTAACGAACACTGTCTGGCGTGTACAACACGGGCAACGGCAGATGACCGCCGATGCTATAGGTCAACAAACCTGTCTCCTCGTCGATGACTCCACCGACCATTGTGACGTGTTTACCCAGCTTACAACTGATCAGGCCCCGGTTGATATGACCAAGGACTTCTGAAGGCTTGAATTCCGGCAATGTGCCGTTGCGCTTGGATTCGAACAGCAAGCGCGTGGTCATGAACTTCAGCAGCACGGTAACGAAGGCTGAAGAGGCGCCATGACCGGAAACGTCCGCCAGGTAGAACGCTACCCGACGCTCGTCGACCCGAAAGTAGTCGACGAAATCGCCCGACAGGTACAGCGACGGGATGATCTGGTGCGCAAACTGGAACTCGTTGATGGTCCAGGGGCTCACCGGCAGCATGTTCATCTGCACCTGGCGACCGGCGTTCTGGTCTTCCTGGAGCAAGTTCAGGCTGGCTTCGAGCTCGCGGTTGGCCTTTTCCAGCTTCTCGCGGTAGCGCTGGTTTTCCAGCAGCAGACGCGCACGATCCAGGGCACGGCGCACGGAGTGCTCGAGCACGGCGAGATCTTCGAGAGGCTTGATCAGGTAGTCCGCTGCGCCCAGGCGCAGGGCCTCGACGGCGTCGTTCATCACGCCGGCGCCCGAAACCACGATTACCGGGGTTTGCGGCGACAGTTCGGTGACCTGGCGAATGAGTTCGAGTCCGCCCATCTGCGGCATGCGCAGATCGCAGATGACCAAGTCGGGCTTGTCTTGCTCGAATACCTGAAGACCCTGCTGGCCATTGCTGGCCTGCAGGACACTGAAACCACTGTCTTCCAAGTAGGCCGCGAGGCTCGCACGCACTACTTCGTCATCATCGATTATCAGCAGCGTGGCACTGGTTTTTGGCATGTGGGCAAACGGCGCCAGAATTAGGTTGGCGTAGCAGGCTGGGCATTTGGCCCTGCACACACTACTGGATTCGCTTTCTAGCCTCTCTGCTGCACCGTTTTCGAGCGTTTGCCCTACTCACTGTTCCACCAGAGGTGCCCTTCTAAGGCGCAGACGGTACTCCCATCCGCGAGGCGTTTCAAGCTCACGCCGATGGTCGCTTGACGTCTTTACTTGTCAAATCACCGAGAGTTATAAGAACAGGCAAAACCGTAACCCAAAGGAAGGATCGAGCCCATGAGCCAAACCGATCGGGACTACAGCGAAAAGCGCGATTTCATCCGCATGCGGGTTGATGCCGATGTGTCGCTGATTCATGAAGGCGATGAGGTGCAAGCCGTCTGCATCGACCTTTCCAGCAGTGGCATGCAGCTGGAGGCGCCCCGCTCATTCAAGGTCGGTGACCGGCTCAGCGTGCGGATCGATTCCGATCACGCAGCCCTCAAAGGCCTTGAAGCCGACACCGAGGTGGTGTGGGTGAAAGCACAGGACGGTGGCGGCCAGAAACTCGGGCTTACAATCCTGAAGATGAAATAGCCCTGACTTAACCCCGCAAGCCAAACGAAAGAAGGCGGCCAATTGGCCGCCCTCTTCGTTTTACCGGTCGAGATTAAAAATCGTCTTCGACCTTACCATCCTTGACCTTGAATTCGCGGTTTTGCAGGTATGCATTGCGAATAAAGGTGTATTTGTCGCCAGTGATCAGTTTCTCGGCCGACAACAGGCTGGCGCGAGTGTCGACGATGTTCAGGCCGTAAATCGAGTTACGTACCGGTATATCGTTGATGTAGGGGTACGGACCGGTATAGCCATCGACATACTTGGAAGGCGTATCACGCAAGGTGCTTGGACCCAGCAGCGGCAGCATCACGTACGGGCCGCTGCCCACGCCCCAGTAACCGAGGGTCTGGCCGAAGTCTTCGTCGTTGCGGTGCAGGCCCATCTTGGTGCCCACGTCGAAGAAGCCCAGCAGGCCGAAGGTGGTGTTGAAGATCAAACGCGCGGTGTCGACGCCAGCCGCAGCGGGCTTGGCCTGCAACACGTCGTTGGCGAGGTTGGTCACATCGCCGACGTTGCGGAACATGTTGTGGATGCCGTCTTCCAGGAACTGCGGTGTGACGAACTGGTAGCCCTGAGCCAACGGCTTCAGTGCGTAGGTGTCGACAAAGTCGTTGAATTTGTAGATCGGGCGGTTGATGCTTTCCCAAGGGTCTTCTTCCGTGGCGGCCTGAGTCGCAAACGGAACCAGCAATACACTGGCACACATACAAAGCTGAGCGAGTCGATTGCTCCAGCGCATAAGAAACTCCTTGGATTGTACTGACGCGGGCGCTTGGCCCAGGCGCAAAGACCGCTAGTATATGACGGAAAACCCGGTTTAGGCAGCATCGTGCACGATGGTCTACGAACGACGCCTCCTGACGGCGAGCGATTCACATCCGTGTCACTCGATTGTCATCGTCCATGAATAGCCTTGTCGCTATTTCAGGGACGTTTCCATGCCGCACGCCGAAGTCTTGCCCCTTGCCGCACCGAATCTGACCGCCGTGCTGTTCGGTCTCAGTGGTTGCCTGGTAGATTTCGGCGCGCGCACGCGTCAGCACGGCACCGTTTCTGCCGAGCATGCCGAGGTCACGCCCGGCGCCCTGGAGAGCCTGTCCAGCTTGCAGCGACAACGGATTCCCTGCGCCTGGCTTGATGAACTATCCCCTGCCCTCAGCCATTCTCTGGCCGTCGCACTTCCGGCCTGGATCAAATCTTTGCAACACTCGGAAACAATCAATCCATGGCCGGCCCCGAATGCCTGCTGGCAAGCCTTGATGGCGCTGAATGTCGAGCGCCTGGACGGTTGCGTGCTGGTCAGCGGCGAGCCGCGACTGCTGCAATCGGGCCTGAACGCCGGGCTGTGGACCATCGGCCTGGCGTCGTGCGGCTCGCTATGCGGGCTCGCGCCGAACGAATGGCAAGCCTTGAGCC
>NZ_JBFTMK010000358.1:0-6061 GCF_056396965.1 Pseudomonas sp. 05N434 | reverse complement strand
GGCCTTGATGACGGCGCTGTACCGGGCGGGTGCTGGCGCCGAAACGGGCGTAGCCCAGCTCCAGCTCGGCATGCCAGCTCGGGGTAAACAGCGCAGTGGGGAGAGGTAAATTCATATCGTCTAATTTATCGTCAGAAGGCTGCAGGTTAGATCGTAACCAGCCCGCGCACACCTTCGGCTTCCATATTTTCGCCACGACCCTGCTGCACGATCTCGCCCCGGGACATCACCAGGTACTGATCGGCCAGCTCGGCGGCGAAATCGTAGAACTGCTCCACCAGCAAAATCGCCATGTCGCCACGGGCTGCGAGCTTTTTGATTACCGCGCCGATTTCCTTGATCACCGACGGCTGGATGCCTTCGGTGGGCTCATCGAGAATCAGCAGCCGTGGACGACTGGCCAATGCCCTGCCGATCGCCAGCTGCTGTTGCTGACCGCCGGACAAGTCACCGCCACGCCGTTGCTTCATTTGCAGCAGCACCGGGAACAGCTCGTAGATGAACGCCGGGACTTCCTTGGCCTCGGAGCCAGGAAACCGCGACAGGCCCATCAGCAGGTTTTCTTCCACGGTCAGCCGGCCGAAGATTTCCCGGCCCTGAGGCACGTAGGCGATACCGGCATGCACCCGTTGGTGCGGCTTGAACGTGGTGATCGGTTTACCTTCCCAGTTCACCGCGCCCTCCTTGGCCGGCAGCAAACCCATCAGGCATTTGAGCAAGGTGGTCTTGCCCACGCCGTTGCGCCCGAGCAGGCAGGTGACTTCGCCGACCTTCACCTCAAACGTCAGGCCCCGCAGGATGTGGCTACCGCCGTAGTACAGCCGACGAAGCCCATGTCGTGTTCCACCACCATCAGCGAATGCTTGCCGGCCAGGCGCTTGAACAGCTCGGCGGTGAATTCGGTTTCGGCGTCGGTCATGCCCGCCACCGGCTCGTCGAGCAACAGCAGTTGCGGGTCTTGCATCAGCAGCATGCCGATTTCCAGAAACTGCTTCTGCCCGTGAGACAACAACCCTGCCGGGCGATTGACCGAACTGGTCAGGCGAATGGTTTCCAGCACTTCACTGATGCGATCTTTTTGTTCACCACTCAGRCGAGCCCGCAAACTGGCCCACACCGACTTGTCGGTTTTCTGCGCCAGCTCCAGGTTTTCGAACACGCTCAGGGCTTCGAACACGGTTGGTTTCTGGAACTTGCGACCGATACCAGCCTGGGCGATTTCCACTTCGCTCATCTGCGTCAGGTCCAGGGTTTCACCGAACCAGGCCTTGCCGTGACTGGGGCGAGTCTTGCCGGTGATCACGTCCATGAGCGTGGTTTTGCCCGCGCCGTTGGGGCCGATGATGCAGCGCAATTCGCCGACGCCGATGTACAGGTTCAGATTGTTGAGGGCCTTGAAACCATCGAAGCTGACGCTGATGTCTTCCAGGGTCAGGATGGTGCCGTGCCGCGTATTCAGGCCKGGGCCGACGCGTTGGCCGAGGCCAATGGCATCGCGGCTGCTGCCGGCATCCTTGTTGGGCTGCGGTGGGAAAAAGGCCGGTTCGAGCATGAATTCAGCCGTTGCAGTGATCCTCATTGTTCACCCCTTTTCTTCAGCAGCCCGATCACACCCTTAGGCAGGTACAGCGTCACGACGATGAACAGCGCGCCGAGGAAGAACAGCCAGTATTCCGGAAACGCCACGGTGAACCAGCTCTTCATCCCGTTGACCACACCGGCACCCAGCAGCGGGCCGATCAGCGTGCCGCGCCCCCCCAAGGCAACCCAGACCGCCGCTTCGATCGAGTTGGTCGGCGACATTTCGCTCGGGTTGATGATCCCGACTTGCGGCACATACAACGCCCCCGCCAGGCCACACAACACCGCACTCAACACCCAGACAAACAGCTTGAAGCCGCGCGGGTCGTAGCCGCAAAACATCAGGCGGTTCTCGGCATCGCGCAACGCGGTCAGCACCCGGCCGAACTTGCTTTGCGCCAGCCGCCAGCCGATGAACAGGCTCGCCACCAGCAACAGTACCGTGGCGAAAAACAACACCGCGCGAGTCCCCGGTTCCGTGATGCCAAACCCGAGAATGCTGCGGAAGTTGGTGAAGCCGTTGTTGCCGCCAAACCCGGTTTCGTTGCGGAAAAACAGCAGCATCCCGGCGAAGGTCAGGGCTTGGGTCATGATCGAGAAATACACGCCCTTGATCCGCGAGCGGAAGGCGAAGAAACCGAACACCAGCGCCAGCAATCCCGGCGCCAATACCACCAGGCACATGGCCCAGAGGAAGCTGCTGGTGCCGGTCCAGTACCACGGCAATTCGGTCCACGACAGGAACGTCATGAACGCCGGCAAGCCGTCACCCGAGGCTTGGCGCATCAGGTACATGCCCATCGCATAACCGCCGAGGGCGAAGAACAGACCGTGGCCCAGCGATAGCAAACCGGCGTAGCCCCAAACCAGATCGAGGGCCAGGGCGACGATGGCGTAGCAAAGGATTTTGCCCACCAGCGTCAATGTGTAGGCCGAGACGTGAAAAACGCTGACGGGCGATAACAGCGACAGCAGCGGCAACGCCAGCAGCAAAACGAGAATCACCGCGCCAACAGCGATGGTGACTTTGGGGCCGGCCTTTTGTGTAGCCGTGAGCATCAGGGGCTGATTCATCAGTCGATCACCCGTCCTTTCAGTGCGAAGAGGCCTTGCGGACGTTTCTGGATGAACAGAATGATCAACGCGAGGATCAGGATTTTGCCCAGCACCGCACCGATCTGCGGTTCGAGAATCTTGTTGGCGATGCCCAGGCCGAATGCAGCCAACACGCTGCCGGCCAATTGACCGACACCGCCGAGCACCACCACCAGGAACGAATCGATGATGTAGCTCTGGCCGAGGTCCGGGCCGACGTTGCCGATCTGGCTGAGCGCCACGCCACCGAGGCCGGCGATGCCCGAGCCTAAGCCGAAGGCGAGCATGTCGACACGCCCGGTCGGCACCCCGCAGCACGCCGCCATGTTGCGGTTCTGGGTGACGGCGCGCACGTTCAAGCCAAGGCGCGTCTTGTTCAACAGCAGCCAGGTCAGCACCACCACAAACAAGGCAAACGCGATGATCACGATGCGGTTGTATGGCAGCACCAGGTTGGGCAGTACCTGGATCCCGCCCGACAACCACGCCGGGTTGGCCACTTCGACGTTCTGCGCACCGAACACCAACCGCACCAACTGGATCAGCATCAGGCTGATGCCCCACGTGGCGAGCAGGGTTTCCAGCGGGCGGCCGTAGAGGTGGCGAATCACCGTGYGCTCCAGCGCCATGCCGATGGCGGCGGTAACGAAAAACGCCACCGGCAGCGCAATCAGCGGATAGAACTCGATGGCTTGTGGGGCGAAGCGCTGGAACATCAGCTGCACCACGTACGTCGAGTACGCGCCGAGCATCAGCATCTCGCCGTGGGCCATGTTGATCACCCCGAGCAGGCCGAAGGTGATCGCCAAGCCCAATGCCGCGAGCAGCAGAATCGAACCCAGGGACATGCCACTGAAGGCCTGGCCGAGCATCTCACCGATCAGCAGTTTGCGTTTGACCTGGGCCAGGCTGGTTTCGGCGGCGGTGTGCACACTGGCGTCGGCTTCGACGCCGGGTTCGAGCAAGCCTTCGAGGCGGGTGCGGGCCAGCGGGTCGCCGGTTTCGCCGAGCAAACGCACGGCGGCGAGGCGCACGGCGGGGTCACTGTCGACCAGTTGCAGATTGGCCAAGGCCAGGCTCAGGGCGGCGTGAACGGTTTCGTCTTGTTCGTTAGCCAGTTGCTGGTCGAGGAATTTCAGCTGCGCCGGTTTGGCGCTTTTCTGCAATTGCTGCGCGGCGGCCAGACGGGTTTTGGCGTCGGCGGCGAGCAATTGGTGGCTGGCCAAAGCGGTGTCGATCAGACCCCGCAGGCGATTGTTCAGGCGCAGGGTTTTCGGTTGGCCATCGATGGTCAGCTCGCCTTGTTGCAGGGCGTTGATCAGTTCGATACGGGCCGGATCGGGCTGCGCGGCCCAGGTTTCCAGAAGCTTGGCTTGCTGCACGGGATTGGCCGCGACGAAGTCTTCGGCGTCGCCGGCGTGGGTGACCATCGGCAGTAACAGTGCGATGGCAAGGATCAAGCGGTAAAAG
This sequence comes from Pseudomonas sp. 05N434, assembly GCF_056396965.1. Classification (NCBI taxonomy): domain Bacteria; kingdom Pseudomonadati; phylum Pseudomonadota; class Gammaproteobacteria; order Pseudomonadales; family Pseudomonadaceae; genus Pseudomonas; species Pseudomonas sp. 05N434. The sequence goes on along the minus strand of NZ_JBFTMK010000358.1, from coordinate 1,915 downwards.
GCAGTGGGCATGTCAGTGTCCTTGCGCGGACTAAGTGTGGGAGCAAACTTTGTGGCGAGGGAGCTTGCTCCCGCTGGACTACGCAGTAGTCCCGTTTTTTGGGGCCGCTTCGCAGCCCAACGGGGGCAAGCCCCCTCACCACAAAGCCCGCTCACACAGGAGTTGTGTCGGGCCTGAGCTCCATGCTCAGGCCCCAGTGGCTCAGTTGCTCTTCACCGCATACTCCGGCTTCTTGTCGTTACCCGGGATGAACGGGCTCCACGGTTGGGCGCGGATCGGCCCTTCGGTCTGCCACACCACGTTGAACTGACCGTCGGCCTGAATCTCGCCGATCATCACTGGCTTGTGCAGGTGGTGGTTGGTCTTGTCCATGGTCAGGGTGTAGCCGGACGGTGCGGCAAAGGTCTGGCCGGCCAGGGCTTCGCGGACTTTGTCGACGTCGGTGGATTTGGCCTTCTCGGCGGCTTGCGCCCACATGTGGATGCCGACGTAAGTGGCTTCCATCGGGTCGTTGGTCACCGCTTTGTCGGCGCCCGGCAGGTTGTGTTTCTTGGCGTAGGCTTTCCAGTCATCGACGAACTTCTTGTTCACCGGGTTTTCCACCGACTCAAAGTAGTTCCACGCCGCGAGGTTGCCCACCAGCGGTTTGGTGTCGATGCCGCGCAATTCCTCTTCACCCACGGAGAACGCCACGACCGGTACGTCGGTGGCTTTCAGGCCCTGGTTGGCCAGCTCTTTATAGAACGGCACGTTGGAGTCGCCGTTGACGGTGGAGATGACCGCCGTCTTGCCACCGGCGGAGAATTTTTTGATGCTGGCCACGATGGTCTGGTAATCGCTGTGGCCGAACGGGGTGTAGACCTCTTCGATATCCTTGTCCGCCACACCTTTGGAGTGCAGGAACGAGCGCAGAATCTTGTTGGTGGTGCGCGGGTAGACATAGTCGGTGCCGAGCAGGAAGTAGCGCTTGGCGCTGCCGCCTTCTTCGCTCATCAGGTATTCCACTGCCGGAATCGCCTGCTGGTTGGGCGCCGCGCCGGTGTAGAACACGTTCGGCGACATCTCTTCGCCTTCGTATTGCACCGGGTAGAACAGCAGGCCGTTGAGCTCTTCGAACACCGGCAGCACCGATTTACGCGACACCGAGGTCCAGCAACCGAACACCACCGCCACCTTGTCCTGGGTCAGCAGCTGCCGGCCCTTTTCGGCGAACAGCGGCCAGTTCGATGCCGGGTCCACGACCACAGGCTCCAGCATCTTGCCGTTCACGCCGCCCTTGGCGTTGATTTCGTCGATGGTCATCAACGCCATGTCTTTGAGCGAAGTTTCAGAGATCGCCATGGTCCCGGACAACGAATGCAGAATACCGACCTTGATGGTCTCGGCGGCCTGGACAGTCCAGGTCATGCCCATCGCGGCAATGCTTGCCGTGAGTGTGAAAGCCTTGATCAAACTGCGACGCTTCATTGTGCGATCTCCATGAACGTTAAAGTTTTTTATGGTTGGCAGATGCGGACGACTGAAGGCTGTTTTGCAAGGGCTGTGCCCGGTCGGGGACGGGCAAGGAAATGTCGTATTAGAGTGGTAGCGGGGTTTGCGTGACGCACCATGAAGGGACGGGGCTGGCGCGTTGGTGCGAGAAGATGCGCCACATTGGGGCGAAGAATTGCCCCAATGCCGGTCAGTTAAGGTAAAGGCGCTGTGAATACAAAACCTGTGGCGAGGGGGCTTGCCCCCGTTGGGTCGCGAAGCGGCCCCAAAACCTGCAACTGCGGTGTATCGGGTGCACCGCGTGCAATGGTTTTACGACTGCTTCGCAGCCGAACGGGGGCAAGCCCCCTCGCCACAAAGGCTCGTTCCCAAAGAGTGGGGGGGCTATGCCGGGTCGACGTTATCCAGCGCCCGGTTTACCGCC
>NZ_JBFTMK010000357.1:0-7072 GCF_056396965.1 Pseudomonas sp. 05N434 | reverse complement strand
GTTTATGCCGGCGCCGAGGTGCGAATCAAGTGATCGAATGCGCTCAGGGAAGCCTTGGCGCCCTCACCCACCGCAATCACGATCTGCTTGTACGGCACGGTAGTCACGTCGCCGGCCGCGAACACGCCGGGGATCGACGTCTCACCACGGGCATCGACAATGATCTCGCCACGCGGTGACAGCTCGATGGTGCCTTTGAGCCAATCGGTATTAGGCAGCAGACCGATCTGCACAAAAATCCCTTCCAGCTCAACAGTGCGCAGCTCGTCCGACTGACGATCCTTGTAGCGTAGGCCGTTGACCTTCTGGCCATCGCCGGTCACTTCAGTGGTTTGCGCACTGGTGATCACGGTAACGTTCGGCAGGCTGTGCAACTTGCGCTGCAACACCGCATCGGCGCGCAGTTGCACGTCGAACTCCAGCAGGGTTACGTGGGACACGATCCCCGCCAGGTCGATGGCTGCTTCGACGCCGGAGTTACCGCCACCGATCACCGCCACACGCTTGCCTTTAAACAGCGGACCGTCACAGTGCGGGCAGTACGCCACGCCCTTGTTGCGGTATTGCTGCTCACCCGGAACGTTCATTTCACGCCAGCGCGCGCCGGTGGCGAGGATTACGGTCTTGGCTTTCAAGGACGCGCCGCTGGCGAAATGGATTTCGTGCAATTCACCGTTTTTTCCCGGCACCAGCTTGTCGGCGCGTTGCAGGTTCATGATGTCCACGTCGTATTGCTTAACGTGTTCTTCCAGTGCCACGGCCAGTTTCGGCCCTTCGGTTTCCTGCACGGAGATGAAGTTCTCGATGGCCATGGTGTCGAGCACCTGACCACCAAAACGTTCAGCCGCCACGCCGGTGCGAATGCCTTTACGAGCGGCGTAAATTGCCGCTGAAGCACCGGCCGGGCCACCGCCGACGACCAGTACGTCGAAGGCTTGCTTGGCGCTGATCTTCTCGGCCTGGCGCTCGATGCCGCTGGTGTCGATCTTGGCGAGGATTTCTTCCAGGCCCATGCGACCCTGGCCGAAGTTCACGCCGTTCAGGTAAACGCTTGGCACGGCCATGATCTGGCGCTCGTCAACTTCGGCCTGAAACAGCGCGCCGTCGATGGCGACGTGGCGGATGTTCGGGTTCAGCACGGCCATCAGGTTCAGCGCCTGAACCACATCCGGGCAGTTCTGGCAGGACAGCGAGAAGTAAGTCTCGAAGTTGAACTCGCCTTTGAGCGAGCGGATCTGCTCGATAACGTCGACACTGGCTTTCGATGGGTGGCCGCCGACTTGCAGCAAGGCCAGCACCAGGGATGTGAATTCGTGGCCCATCGGGATGCCGGCGAAACGCAGGCTGATATCGGCTCCCGGGCGATTGATCGAGAACGATGGTTTACGCGCATCGTTACCGTTGTCGAGCAAAGTAATCTGGGTGGAAAGACTGGCAACGTCTTTGAGTAACGCGAGCATTTCCTGGGATTTCGCACCGTCGTCGAGGGATGCAACGATCTCGATCGGCTGAGTGACCCGTTCCAGGTACGATTTCAACTGGGCTTTAAGATTGGCGTCCAACATACGGGCGATTTCCTTAGATGCTGTTTGAATAGAGAGCAATCAGACATAAAAAAACGCCCGAGCGAATCTCGCCCGGGCGTTTTATGGGGCGGTGCAGCTTACTTAGTAGGTGCGGAGCTCCGCCCTGATGAAGCGCGTCACAGACTTAGATCTTGCCGACCAGGTCCAAGGACGGAGCCAGAGTAGCTTCGCCTTCTTTCCACTTGGCTGGGCACACTTCGCCCGGGTGAGCGGCGACGTATTGAGCGGCCTTGATTTTGCGCAGCAGCTCGGAAGCGTCACGGCCTACACCGCCATCGTTGAGTTCAACGATTTTGATCTGGCCTTCAGGGTTGATCACGAAAGTGCCACGGTCAGCCAGGCCAGCTTCTTCGATCAGCACGTCGAAGTTGCGGGAGATGACATGAGTCGGGTCGCCGATCATGGTGTACCGGATTTTGCCGATGGCTGGCGAAGTGTTGTGCCAGGCAGCGTGGGCAAAGTGGGTATCGGTGGAAACGCTGTAGATCTCGACGCCCAGTTTTTGGAACTCGGCGTAGTTGTCAGCCAGGTCTTCCAGTTCGGTCGGGCAAACAAAGGTGAAGTCAGCTGGGTAGAAGAAAACGACAGACCACTTGCCTTTCAGGTCAGCGTCCGACACGTGTACGAAGTCGCCATTTTTGTAGGCGGTAGCTTTGAACGGTTTAACTTGGCTGTTGATGATAGGCATCGGTGACTCTCCGTCAGGGGTTAAGAAGTTGATGTGGTGAATCCTACCCACCCGATCGCCGGTTGGCTCATTGRCAAACCTGATGCTGCTGATTTGTTTTCGCTATTAGCCGAGCGTATTAATAGAAGAAAACGTGATCTACAGCGCCAACGGCTTTTCAGCGATTCGGGTCATCCCGAGAAACGGGCTGGCTTCAACATAGCGCATGGCTGACTTCACATCCTTCCAGCCCACGTAATTCATCAACGACTTCAAATCCCAACCGCTCTGAGCCGCCCAGGTGGCGAAGCCGCGACGCAGGGAGTGACTGGTGTAGTGCTCGGCCGCAATGCCGGCGCGCTCCAGTGCCTGGCGCAACAACGGGATCACGCTGTTGGCGTGCAAGCCCTCCTCGCTCAAATGGCCCCAGCGATCGATGCCACGAAACACGGGGCCACGGACCAACGCGGCTTCAGTAATCCATTCGATGTAGGCCTGTACCGGGCACAGGCGCTGCAAGGCGGGTGCCTGGTAGGTCTGGCCGAGGTTCTCGCGATCGCCCTTGCTGCGTGGCAAGTAGAGGGTAATGCCTGAACCGGCGCTGGCTTGTACATGCTCGATCTGCACGCGGCACAACTCATCACTACGAAAACCACGCCAGAAGCCCAGCAGGATCAGTGCGGTGTCGCGCTTGGCTCTCAGCAATCCCGCGCGATCGCCCTGCGCCCTGGCGGATTGTGCTTCCTGCTCCAGCCAGGCGATCACTTGCTCCAGATGTTGAAGCTGCAAGGGTTCAGCCTGTTTTTCCTGGGCCGGGTGCAGCGCGCGAATACCTTTGAACACTTTGCGCACCACCGGTGCCTTGGTCGGATCGGCGAACCCCTGGCTGTTGTGCCACTGCGCCAACGCGGACAAGCGCAACTTCAAGGTATTGATCGACAGCACGCCCGCATGTGCAACCAGGTACCGCGCAACGCTATCGCTGGTCGCCGGCAGGAACCCGCCCCAGCTGACTTCGAAGTGCTCGATGGCCGCGCGATAGCTGCGACGGGTGTTGTCGCGGGTAGCGGCTTGCAGGTAGCGATCCAGATCGGTCATGGGCTCAGTGCTCGAAAACGTACCGCGTTGGCGATTGAAAACCCGGTCTACAGCTCATCACACGGGGTAATACCAGTATATCCCGCATCAGTTATCACAAGTTTTTAACTTTATTCACGGCATGGTACATTGCTAATATTAGTGGTACGTACCACAGTATCAAATCGTAGGAGAACACATGGCACGTGGCGGCGTAAACAAGGCACTGGTGCAAGCGGCACGCTCGGCAATCCTCGCCCGGGGCGAACACCCGAGCATCGACGCAGTGCGGATCGAAATGGGCAATACCGGCTCGAAAACCACGATCCATCGCTATCTGAAAGAGCTCGATGACGGCGCCGAACCCGCGCCAGCACCTTCCGAACCGATCGATGATGAGCTGACAGCGCTGGTGGCGCGTCTGGCGCAACGCCTGAAAGAACAGGCGCAAGAACCCATCGACCAGGCACGCGCGCAGTTCGAGCAACAACGAAAAGAGCTGGAAACCCAGCTGCACGAGGCCCGCGAGGCCAATACCGAATTGCAACAGCAATACGAAATTCAAAGCCTGGCGCTGACCCAGGAATCGGCGGAACTGCACGACACCCGCTCGATGCTGCAAACCGAGCAAACCCGCAACGCCGGGCTGAACCAGGCACTGGCCGATTTCGAATTGCGCTTGCAGGACAAGGACGAGCAGATCCGCTCACTGGAAGAAAAACACCTGCACGCCCGCGAAGCACTGGAGCACTACCGCAACGCCGTCAAAGACCAGCGCGAGCAGGAACAGCGACGCCACGAAGGCCAGGTGCAGCAGATTCAGATGGAGTTGCGTCAGGCCCAGCAAAGCGCACTGGTACGCCAGGATGAAATCACCCAACTGCATCGCGACAATGAGCGTCTGCTGACCGAAAACCGTGGCACGCTGCGGGAGTTGAGCCTGTTGCAGGAGCAACTCAAGCACACCAACAGCCGACAGGATCAGTTACTGGAACAGGTCACCCGCATCGACAGCGAACGCACCCTCCTCCAGGAACGCTTGCGCATTGCCTTGCTGGAAAGCCAGTCTCTCAAGCAGAACATTGACGAGCAGTCGCACATCAACAAAGCGCTGGAAGTTGAACTAATCAAGTTGCAGGCAAGCCTGGATGAAAGCGTGCGTCTGGCCGCTGTCGTTGCGACAGCGCCAGACGCATCAGCGCCACAGAAGAACGATTAACCCGCGACTGGCGTACGCATGGTGACGAACTCTTCGGCGGCCGTCGGATGCACACCGATGGTTTCGTCGAAGTCGCGCTTGGTCGCGCCCGCTTTCAGGGCAATCGCCAATCCTTGCACGATCTCGCCGGCATCCGGGCCGACCATGTGGCAACCCAGGACCTTGTCGGTCTTGGCGTCCACCACCAGTTTCATCAAGGTGCGTTCCTGGCATTCGGTCAGGGTCAGCTTCATCGGCCGGAAACGGCTTTCGAAGATCACCACATCGTGCCCGGCCTCGCGCGCTTCTTCTTCAGTCAGCCCGACAGTGCCGATGTTCGGCAAGCTGAACACGGCGGTCGGGATCATCTTGTAATCCACCGGGCGATATTGCTCAGGCTTGAACAAACGCCGCGCTACGGCCATGCCTTCGGCCAGAGCAACCGGCGTGAGTTGTACCCGACCAATCACATCACCGAGGGCCAGGATCGACGGTTCAGCGGTTTGATACTGTTCATCGACCTCGACGGTCAGCTCTTCCTGCAAATGTTTGCGCACTGTGCCGTCGAAGCCACGCAGAAACAGATCACCGCGATACAGCAGCGTTGTCTCGGCACCCAGCCCGTGGAAAATCCCGGCGAACTCCACCGCAATGTAACCACCACCGACCACCAGAACGCGCTTGGGCAGCTCTTTAAGGAAGAATGCCTGGTTGGAGCTGATGGCATGCTCGTGCCCCGGAATCTGCGGGATCTGCGGCCAACCACCGGTGGCAATCAGGATGTTTTTGGCGGTGTAACGCTCGCCATTGATCTCAACCTGATGCGGGTCGACGATTTTCGCGTGACCTTCATGCAAGGTCACACCACTGTTGACCAGCAGATTGCGATAAATGCCGTTCAGGCGATTGATCTCGCGATCCTTGTTGGCGATCAGCGTCGCCCAGTCGAACGTCGCTTCACCCGGAGTCCAGCCAAAACCTTGCGATTGCTCGAAGTCTTCGGCGAAGTGCGCGCCGTAGACCAGCAGTTTTTTCGGCACACAGCCGACGTTCACGCACGTACCGCCCAGATAACGGCTCTCGGCCACGGCGACTTTCGCACCAAAACCGGCCGCAAACCGCGCAGCCCGCACACCGCCAGAACCGGCACCAATCACATATAGGTCAAAATCGTAGGCCATTACTATCTCCTCGGCAGGACACCAGCATACCTGCGAGCGCCCTTTGGGCAAGCGTTGCAAACTATTTGGGGCCGAAAAATGAAAAAGCCACCCGAAGGTGGCTTTTCAATACAAGCAGCTCAGGCGCTATCAGTAAGCCTTGCCAGTCTTGTAGAAGTTCTCGAAGCAGAAGTTGGTTGCGTCGATGTAGCCTTCGGCGCCACCGCAGTCGAAACGCTTGCCTTTGAACTTGTAGGCCATGACGCAGCCGTTTTGCGCTTGCTTCATCAGGGCGTCGGTGATCTGGATTTCGCCGCCCTTGCCTGGCTCGGTCTGTTCGATCAGGTCGAAGATGTCCGGGGTCAGGATGTAACGGCCGATGATCGCCAGGTTCGACGGTGCATCTTCAGGTTTTGGCTTCTCGACCATGCTGTGAACGCGATAGATGTCGTCGCGAATCATCTCGCCGGCGATCACGCCGTACTTGTTGGTTTCCTGAGGATCGACTTCCTGGATGGCCACGATCGAGCAGCGGAACTGCTTGTACAGCTTGACCATCTGGGTCAGTACGCCGTCGCCTTCGAGGTTGACGCACAAGTCGTCCGCCAGTACTACGGCGAAAGGTTCGTCGCCAATCAGTGGACGGCCGGTCAGGATTGCGTGGCCCAGGCCTTTCATTTCGGTCTGGCGAGTGTAGGAGAACGAGCACTCGTCGAGCAGTTTACGGATGCCGACCAGGTATTTTTCCTTGTCAGTGCCCTTGATCTGGTTTTCCAGCTCGTAGCTGATGTCGAAGTGGTCTTCCAGGGCGCGTTTGCCGCGACCGGTAACGATGGAGATTTCGGTCAACCCGGCATCCAGTGCTTCTTCGACGCCGTACTGGATCAGTGGCTTGTTTACCACCGGCAGCATTTCTTTGGGCATGGCTTTAGTCGCTGGCAGGAAGCGAGTACCGTAACCGGCTGCTGGGAACAAGCATTTCTTGATCATATAAGTCCTTGAAAGGGCTGTGTGTACGAGTTTCGGCGCAGTCTAATCAGGCGGCGTGCACCTTACAATGCCCCGCACTGGCTAACCGACGCCATCATAGAGAAATATTCTGATGGATAGTTCCGCAGATAAGCTGCACAACGTCTTATAGATAGCAGAGATCGACGACCTGCGCGGCCATCAGTCTAGCGACAATCTGCCCCACCCTACACCCATCGGCACCCGTTGAGGGCATTTGGCGCTATTATTGCGCACCTGAACCAGCCAACGAGGCAGATAGATGTCGGCAGCAAAAAGCGTCAACGGGTACCTGATCAATCAGGCGAAAGACGGCCAGTGGTGGATAGACAGCGTCGGCGGCGAGAATATTGCCGGGCCGTTCCCTACAGAAGCG